>NZ_JARGEF010000140.1:0-21051 GCF_033794725.1 Streptomyces sp. ID05-39B
GGTCGGGGGCGGGCATGGCGAAGGCCCGGTTGCTCCAGGGGAGCTGCCGGGCCTGCATCGTGCGGCTGTACGCAAGTTCGCCGTTACGTCGTGATCGTGGTGGGGTGCGGCACGGTGTGCCGGGATCTCAGCGCTGGAGGGGTACGGCGGGCTCGGCGGCGGGACCGGTCTCGAGGTCGTCGCAGGAGGCCGTGAGGTGGTCGTCCGATTCCGTCTCGGGGAGCGGGTGGTGGCGACAGCGGGGGGACTTGCCGTGGGCCTCGGCATGGATGCGCTGCTTCATCGTGGGGGGCAGGGACCGGGCGAGGATCCAGGCCCAGGGTGATGCGGCCGCCACGTTCGCCGGTACGGCGCTGCCGTTCTCGCTGCTGTTGCGCGTCGGCTCGCTCTGCGCTACCGCCGCCGTGGCGGTGGTGGTGACGAGTCCGAGCGCCGTGCACAGCGCGAGGAAGGCGGTGACGATGACGGTCCACAGCTTCATGACCCGGTTGTCGGTCATGGCCCCTCACTTTCGGGTTGGGCGATTTGCGTACTTTCCTCATGATGTGTATGAGGAGCGCGAAGTGGTGGACCGACGCTCATGGCGTGGCGTTGTTCCGATGAACACCACCCGGATGGGCGCAAGTGGGCGGATAGCCCTCCGAAGGTGGGCGAAGTCACCGTCCGTGCGGATGTGATCACCCTCCGATCCGAGGGTCTGATCCTCTGCCGACGGCCGGTCTACTGGGCTGTCGAGGGCGGGAGTTGAAGGGCCGACGCAGGTCACCGATCGGTATCGGTCGGTGTGTATAGTCGGGCGCCAGAAGTCCCCTACGTCAAGGAAAGACGAGGTCGCGCGGTGAAGAAGCTTCTCCTGGTCGCACTGGCCGCCATCGGCGGGCTCCTCGTGTACCGCCAGATCCAGGCGGATCGCGCCGAGCAGGATCTGTGGACGGAGGCGACCGACTCCGTGCCCACGGGTTCTTGAGTACCGATACCAAAACTGATCAGACCCCGGCCGCTCAGCGCGGTCGGGGTTTTGTGTTGCGGGGGACCCCGACCCCGGCTAGAGGCAGTCGCCACGGACCGAAGGCATCCGTTTCGGACGTTCGTGCGGGAAGCGCGGGCGCCCTGTGGGCCGGCAGGGCAGGATGGCCCACGGCCGGGTCCGACAGGGCCCGTACGAAAGGGCGAGGGGGCGTGTGATGGGCCGGCGCAGGGGGTGGGTCACCGCGCTGCGCGAGGTCATGGCGCGGACGGCCGTCGGGCGGATCACCGCGGTGGCGACGGCGTTCTGCGTGGCCTCGGCCGGGCTGTCGGCAACCGTGGCCGAGGCCGCCGGCACGGCGGACGCGCCGCCCTACGCCTTCGACCGGAACACCCGCGCCATCACCGCCGCCAGCGGCACCACCAACGCCGAACTCCTGGAGCCGGGCACCACGTACCGCAGTGCTCTCGCGGGCCGTGAGAAGGCCTACTACCGGCTGGAGCTCGACGACAGCGCGACCGCGTACGTCCCCGTCACCGCCGTCCCGCGCGAGGGCACCACGCTCGCCAGCGGCGACGGCATCAGAGTGTCCGTCCAGAACGCCGACAGCGGCAGCTGCTCCTACGACAGCGTGACCGTGGGCGCCTCCGGGCAAGCGCACCCGGTCACGGCCTGGGGAGCGCGGGAGATCCTCGCCGGCAAGGGGCTGTGCCAGGAAGCCGGCACCTACTTCCTCGTGGTCGAGCGCACCGAGACCGGCACCGAGGACGGACAGCCCTGGGAGCTGGAACTCACGCCCGTGACCGAGCCGCCGTCAACCGGGACCGGTGCGACGAGCGTGCCCGAGGCGTGGAACTCCGCCACACCCGCGCCCCTCGTCGGGGAACCCGTGGACCGTCCGGGCGGCGCGGGCTTCGCCGAAGCGACCGCCGTACAGCAGGGCGTGTGGCGGGACGAGATCGTCCCCGGCCAGACCCTCTTCTACAGGGTGCCCGTCGACTGGGGACAGCAGCTGTACGCCACCGTCGACCTCGACAGCGCGGGCACCGACTCCGGGTTCGTCGTCCCCGCCCTGGACCTGACGGCGTACAACCCGGTGCGTGCCGAGATCGCCGGCACGAGCATCGGCTACGGCGGCACCCAGAAGTCGACCTCCCTGCCCCCTCTGCCACCCGTCCGCCACGTCAACCGGTACGCCCCCACCAACCCCACCCAGAGCCTGCGCTTCGCGGGCTTCCACTACCTAGCCGTCTACCTCTCGCCGCACGTCGCCGAACGCTTCGGCGACGGTCCCTACGGCATGAAGCTGCGCGTCCGGATCGGCGGTACCGCGCAGGCCGGACCGGCGTACGAGGGCGGATCGGTGCCGGGCGGCATGTTCGACACCGGCGCGCGGGGCGGGCGGAACGCCTCGCCGGGCGGTACGGACGACGCCGGTGGTGGCGACGGCGCGATGACGGCGGTCGCCGTGGGCGGCCTCGGCACCGGCAGCGCCCTGCTGCTGGTGCTCGGTGTGTGGACGGTGACGGCCCGGCGCCGCGCCTCCGCTCAGATCCGGGCCAGCGCCCAGAACCCGACGGCGTAGCAGGCCACAGCAAGCAGCAGGAGCGGCAGCGTGACCTTGGCGGGCGGTCCGGGACGCCGGACCGGCCGGGCCCGGCGGTGGCCCCCGCGCCGGACCCGTTCCGGCTCCGCCGAGAGAGGGGGAGCCTGTGGATCCTGAGCGGTGTACGAAGCGGTGGAGGCCTCGCCGTACCGCTCGGCCGCTGGCCGCGGCGGCAGCACGAAGGTGGCGTCGCTCGGGGGTACAGGGGCCGGTCGCGGGGCCGTACCCGGGTACAGAGGGGGCGGCAGAGGGAAGCTGCCGGTGTCCGACACGGCCCGGCCGGGACCGGCGGACGAGGCCTCCACGGGCTGACGTGAGCCGTGCGCCGAGGAGTGCCCGACATGCCGCGGATCGGAGGACGCCGGTACGGCACCGGCGCCCGTGCCACTCGGTACGCCACCCGCCCCCGCCCCCGGTCCAGCAGGCGGCACGGGAGCCGATGCGGGGGGCCGTACCGGGGGCGGTCCCGGCGGCGGGGCCGGAGTCCCGGACGTCACGGAGGCCGTGCCCGGCCACGCCGGAAGGGGATCCCCGTCCGGCCGAGCGGGTGTGGACCCGCTGGTGTCCTGCCGCGGGGACGTCCGGCCGAAGGATGTCGGCGTCCCGGCCACTCCCGGCGCCGGCTTCGAGGGTCCTTGCGGACCGAACCCCTCCGGCAGCGGCCCGAGTTGGTCGAAGATCTCGATCTGTTCGTCGTCCGGGCCCGGTTCAGGGAGCAGCTCGACGGCCGCGGCCAGGGCCTTGCGCGCACCCGTGGCCGTGCGGAAGCGGGCCTGGGGGTCCGGCTGCAGCAGTGTGGCCACGACCTGCCACAGCGGCTCGGGAACTCCCTTGGGAGCACCCGGAGTTCCATGCTCCGCGAAGTACTGGAGAAGCGCCTTGGCGTCGGGCCTGGCACCTTCCAGGAGGTACAGGGCGACCAGACCCACGGCGAAGAGGTCGGCGGGGAAGTCGGGTTCGGCGCCCATCATCTGCTCGGGGGCGAGGTAACCGGGCGTTCCCACCACGAGGTTGGTCTCGGTCAGGCGCGGTTCACCCAGCCGCATCGCGATGCCGAAGTCGGACAGCCGCAGCCGCGGCCTGGCCGTGCCGGTGGCCTCCAGCAGGATGTTGGCGGGCTTGATGTCACGGTGGACGACACCTTCAGCGTGGACCGCGGAGAGCCCGGACAGCAGTTGGTCGACGAGGGTGCAGACGAACAGGGGAGGGAGAGGGCCGTAATCGCCCACGAGGTGGACCAGGGAGCCCCCGGCGACCAGATCCATGGTGAAAAGGACCTTGTCGTCGTCGGCGGCCCAGCTGGCGGGGGCGAGGACATGAGGATGATCGATCCGCAGTGCCTGTTCGCGCACGAAGCGGAGCAGCGCGTGGGCGTCGCTCTGCTGAAGCACCTTCGCGGCCACATAGCGGCGACGGCGATGGTCCCAGGCACGCCAGACGGCGCCGACCCCTCCGCGCCCGATCGGGTCGGCCAGTTCGTAGCGTGCGGCGAAGACCTCACCCATGGCGGTGCGTCGCTCCTCCCCCTCGGGAATCCCCCTGCTGTCCCCTCGCTACCCGGTGATGAGTGATACGACCCCCGTGGCCCGTCACGAACCGGCTCGCGTCATCCCCCGGCGAAGTGCGCCACCCTGCGCCCCTCGCGGTACCGCACTGTGCCGTCGGCCCGGTCGCCGAACCCCCTTCGGTCACCGGGCCAGGGGCTCAGTTCTGGTGGGACTGGTAGTGCGCCACGGCGTCCGAGGTGCGGCCGGCGCCGTAGACCTTGAGGAACTCCGCCAGTTCCGGGTGGGTCGGGGCGAGAGTGTCGGCCGCGTCGATGATGTCGCCGGCGGCGGCCACCGAGCGCAACAGCGACTGGATCTCACGGACGACCCGCTTGACCGTGGGCGCCCCCGACCCGCTGGTCGTCTGCGTGGTGTTGAGCACCGATCCCCCCTGCGACCGCTTGATCTCGTCCATGCGGTCGGTCGCCTCGGCGGCGCTGACACTGCCGTCCGCGACCTGGGCCGCCAGTTCCTGCAACAGTTGCACCCGCTGCACGACAGCCGGGTTGCCGATCTTCGCCCGCTGCCCGCTCATCAGCTGGGACAGCATCGGTGCCGACAGTCCCAGCACCCCCGCGAGACGAGCCTGGTTGAGACCAAGATCGTCTATGAGCTTACGGAAGAGCGCCCCCAGCGGCTCCCCGTACCAGTTCCGCTGCAGTTCCCGCGCTCTCGCGGTGGCTTCCTGCTGTGCGGCGTCCATGTGCGTCTCCCCATCGCTTCCCCAAGAAACCGCGGTTCGCTGTAGCGAACCACGCGGAGCATCTTACGGAGAGTGGTCATCCGCGGGGACCCCAATCTTTTTGCGAGATACCGGGGGTGACCCGGTACTGTGGTCCTCGGCGCCCACCGGGATCGTTCCTCCGGTCGGCCGCTTCCCGCAAGGGGCCTTAGCTCAGTTGGTAGAGCGCTGTCTTTGCATGGCAGATGTCAGGGGTTCGACTCCCCTAGGCTCCACATCGAAAGAGCCCCTCCGTCCGGTGACCACCGGACGGAGGGGCTCTTTCGTGAGCTGTGGGGTTGACGAGCTGCCGGGCTGTTTCACGTGAAACAGCCACGCGGGCGTGGAGAAGGCGGAGAAGCTCAGCCGCGGTCCTCGTGGTTCGAGGTCTCCTCGTCCTCCTTCGCCTGCACCTCGGGGTCGAGGGCCGAGGTGTCGCCGGTGCCGTCCACGGACGTCAGACCGCCCGCGGCGGGTACCTCGGTGGCGGCGGGCGGCTCGACCAGCCAGTCCGGGTTGGCCTGCTTGTCCCACCACTTCCATGCGGCGAAGGCCCCGCCACCCACCAGACCCACCAGCGCCAGCGCCTTGGCGATCTTGCCGGCCTTGGCTCGGCGGCGGTGCTTGCGCACCAGCTTCTGGATGTCCTTCGGGGTCACCTGGCCGCGCAGGGCGGCCATCGCGGCGACGCTGCGGGCGGCGGCCTCGCCCTTCACAGGACCGGCCGCGGCCATCGCCTGTTCGAGCTTCGGCCGGGAGTAGTCAGCTGCCTGCCGTGCGGCCAGGCGCGTACGGCAGGCAGCCTCATGGGCGGCATGGTCGACCTTCGGCGGGACATGCGCCATCGCCTGCTCAAGGCGGGGCGCCACTCGGGCGTCGTACTGGACGCGGGCCTGTTCGGCGGCTTGGGACACCTTGGGCGCGAGCCGTACGCGGGCCTCGTGCGCGTAGAGCGCGGCCCTCTCCTTGGCCGTGTCGGCGTAGGGCGCCACCACTTCCGCGGCGTGCAGCACGCTGTCCTTCGCCGAACCGGTCGCGGCGCGCACGCTGTCGATGCGGGTCACGGGTTCCTCCTCCTCGGTGGCGTACGGTATTTCGACTTTCCACCCTTTTACGGATCATGCCTGCCGACGGCCTCCGGGGCATGCGCGGACGGGCATACGGGTGCCGGACGTCCCGAGTTGTCTTGATCGGATACAAGAGCGGGTGAATACGGGGCAACGGGAACTTGTCGTCGACAATGCCACGGATCGGCCCGCCTTGCCCCTGTCCCGGACGGGTCCGGCGCTTTTCCGTAGGCGAAGTGGGCGGTTCCTGTGCACGCCGCGGCGGCCGGGCGACGGGCCGCCGTGGGCGTGCGAGGATCGATGGGTTACAGGAAGACAACGGAAGGCAGATCGTGGCCGAGCAGCTTTACGCCACCCTGAAGACCAGCCAGGGTGACATTCAGGTCAGGCTCTTCCCGGACCACGCGCCCAGGACGGTCAAGAACTTCGTCGACCTCGCCACCGGGGGACGGGAGTGGACCCACCCCGCCACCGGCGAGAAGTCCTCGGCCAAGCTCTACGACGGCACGGTCTTCCACCGGGTGATGAGCGGATTCATGATTCAGGGCGGTGACCCGCTGGCGAACGGCACCGGCGGGCCCGGCTACCAGTTCGAGGACGAGTTCCACCCGGACCTGCGCTTCGACCGGCCGTATCTGCTGGCGATGGCCAACGCCGGCCCCGGCACCAACGGCTCGCAGTTCTTCATCACCGTCTCCCCGACCGCCTGGCTGAACCGCAAGCACAGCATCTTCGGCGAGGTCACCGACCCGGCGAGCCAGAAGGTGGTGGACGCGATCGCGGGCGTCGAGACCAACCCCCGCACCCACCGTCCACTGAAGGACGTCGTCATCGAGTCGGTCGTCGTCGAGACGCGCTAGCCTGCCCGGTCCGTCGCGGGAACCAATCGCCCCGCTCGTCCGTAAGGACGGTCGGGGCACAGCCTTGTTCACGAAGAGATCGGGGGAGCCCATGGATCAGGCGCCAGGAAACCGGCCGGATGACGCCCAGAGCGGTGTGCCGGTCTGCTACCGGCACGCGGGCCGCGAGACCGGAGTGCGCTGCACACGCTGCGAGCGCCCGATCTGCCCCGAGTGCATGGTGAGCGCCTCCGTCGGCTTCCAGTGTCCGGAATGTGTGCGCAACGGGTCCGGCACCGGCCACGCCCCGGACGCCAACCGCCCCCGCACCCTCGCCGGCGGCACCGTCGAGGCGGACCCGCATCTCGTCACCAAGATCATCATGGGCCTCTGTGTCGCGGTGTTCGTGGTGCAGATGGCCGTCGGGGACCGGTTCACCGACCGGTTCAGCCTGCTGGGGCTGGCGTACGTGCCAGAGCTGGGTTCCGTGCAGGGCGTCGCCGACGGTCAGCCGTACCGGCTGCTGACCTCGATATTCCTGCACCTGGACTACTTCCACATCCTCTCCAACATGCTCAGCCTCTGGTTCATCGGCCGGTATGTGGAGGAAGCGCTCGGCCGCACCCGCTATCTCGCCCTCTACCTGCTGTCCGGTCTGTCGGGCGGCGCGCTGGCCTACCTGCTCAACGAACCCAACGCGCCCTCCCTGGGAGCCTCGGGCGCCGTCCTCGGTGTCTTCGGTGCCCTCGCCGTCCTGATGCGTCAGCAGCGCTACGACATGCGCCCGATCGTCGCCATGCTGGTGATCACGCTGATCATCACCTTCGGGTGGAGCAACATCTCCTGGGAGGCCCATGTCGGCGGCTTCGTCGGCGGTGCCGTCATCGGTCTCGCCATGGTCCACGCCCCCCGCAGCCGACGGGCCCTGGTCCAGTACGGCACCTGTGCGCTGGTGCTGACCGCGGTCGTGGTCGTCACCGTCCTGAGGACCGCCCAGCTCACCTGAGCGACGCCGGACCTCACGTTGTCCACAGCGAGTGCCCGATCTTGTGCATACCGTGCGGGAACAGCTGTGCCCCCTGTCACTGACCTGTGTTTCCGCAGGTCAGGCAGGGGGCGAACATGCTTTCGAGTGACGGCTGTTCTTCACACCGGCGTCAACGCTCGGGAGGTTATCCACAGATGGTCGTTCTTTTTCCCCACTGTGGAAAACCGCTGTGGATAACTCAGTGGATACCCGTGGGGAGAGCTGCTGAGGGAGCTACTTCCACTGGGTCGAGACGCCGAAGCCGGCGGCGATGAAGCCGAAGCCGACCACGATGTTCCAGTTGCCCAGAGCGTCGATGGGCAGCGAGCCGTCGGTCACGTAGAACACGACGATCCAGGCGAGTCCGATGAGGAACATGGCCAGCATGACCGGCGCGACCCAGGCACGGCTGTTGAGCTTGATGGCGGTCGCCTGCTTCGCGGGCGGCGGCGTGTAATCGGCCTTCTTGCGGATACGTGACTTCGGCACGAGGGTCTCTCCTGTCGATGCGCTGCGTGGCCGCGCAGGGTACTGGGTCGGGCTCGGGGCAGCGTACAAGGGGACACTGACCTGCTCCCCCGGGCGTCCGTTAGCGTAGTGCTTCTACGGCGCCTAAGGAGATAAGGGTACGTTGAGCAATTCTGCCGACTTCCCCGGGACGGGTTCAACAGGGTCCGCTCCCGGCCGCCGTCCGCGCTTCCGCCCGGTCCGTGTGCTCACCGCCGGCGTCTTCGCCCTCGCGGGGCTCATCTTCTTCACCAGCTTCGACACGGCCAAGGGCACCGACATCCGCACGGACGCCTCCTTGCTCAAGCTGTCCGACCTCATCCAGGAGCGCAGTCACAAGAACGGCCAGGCGGAGGAGTCCAACGCGGCTCTGCGCGGCCAGGTCGAGTCACTGGCCGAGGCCGACGACGGCAGCACCCGGGCGGAGGACGAGAAGCTGACCGGGCTGGAGGACGCGGCGGGCACCCGGAAGGTCAAGGGCAGGGCGGTCACCGTCACGCTCAACGACGCCCCGCCGAACGCCACCGCCAAGCTCCCCGGCTACCCGGAACCCCAGCCCGACTACCTGGTCATCCACCAGCAGGACCTCCAGGCCGTGGTGAACGCCCTCTGGCAGGGCGGCGCCGAGGGCATCAAGGTCATGGACCAGCGGCTGATCTCCACCAGCGCCGTGCGCTGC
Organism: Streptomyces sp. ID05-39B; assembly: GCF_033794725.1. NCBI lineage: Bacteria > Bacillati > Actinomycetota > Actinomycetes > Kitasatosporales > Streptomycetaceae > Streptomyces > Streptomyces sp. ID05-39B. Next base: position 8,961 of record NZ_JARGEF010000140.1, read on the forward strand.
GTCGGCAACACCCTGATCCTTCAGGGCCGCGTCTACTCCCCGCCGTACAAGATCCAGGCGGTGGGGGACCCGGAGAAGCTTCAGCGGGCGCTCGCGGACTCCAAGGCGATCCAGAACTACATGGTGTACGTCAACGTCTACGGGCTCGGCTGGAAAGTCACCGAGGACGGCACGGTGACTCTTCCCGGCTACTCGGGCACAGTGGATCTGCACTACGCGAAGCCAGTGGAGTAGCCGGACCAGCCGTCTCTCGGGAGCCGCCGGTGCGTGTGATCGTCAGAAGCGTCAGCGAGCTGTTCATCACTGTCGGCGCCGTAATCGTCCTCTTCGTCGCCTACGTGCTCTTCTGGACCGGTGTGCGGGCCGACCGCGTCATGGACGACCAGATCGACAGCCTCCGGCAGCAGTGGGCGCGGGAGCCCGTTGCCGCGCCCCGTGCCTCGGTGAGCCCGGCGCCGCCGGGGCCGTACACGAAGGGAAAGCCCTTCGCGATCATGTACATCCCGCGGCTTGGTTTCACGTGGAACAAGCCGGTGCTCGAGGGGACCGGGCCCAAAACTCTGAAGAAGGGGCTCGGGCACTACGCGGGCACCACGCGGCTCGGGCAGACCGGGAACTTCTCCGTCGCAGGTCACCGGCGTACCTATGGCGACCCTCTCAAGGACTTTCCGAAGCTGCGGCGCGGGGACGCGGTGGTGCTGACGGACGGCACGACCTGGTTCACGTATCGGATCGATCAAGGGCCGTACAAAACGGTGCCCACGGACGTCGAGGTGATCGGCCCTGTGCCACGTAAGTCGGGGTATACGCGTCCCGGACGCTATCTGACGCTGACGACGTGCGAACCCGAGTGGGGGCACAGTCACCGGCTGATCGTCTGGGCGCATCTGGACTCCACACAGCCTGTGGAGGCAGGCAGACCGGAGGCTCTCCGCCGTTAGTCTGGTGACGTACGGCGTGAGTCTGGTGCCGTGGTGCGACGGAAGGGACGGCATGTACGGCTGGATCTGGCGGCATCTGCCGGGAAACGCCTTGTTGAAGGCGCTGGTCTCGATCGTGCTGGTGCTGGCCACGGTGTATGTCCTTTTCCAGTACGTCTTTCCGTGGGCCGAACCGCTGCTTCCCTTCAACGATGTGACGGTGGACAACCAGTGAGCGCGCGCATTCTTGTCGTCGACAACTACGACAGCTTCGTCTTCAACCTGGTCCAGTACCTGTACCAGCTGGGCGCCGAGTGTGAGGTCCTGCGCAACGACGAGGTGTCGACGGCGCACGCCCAGGACGGCTTCGACGGTGTGCTGCTGTCCCCGGGTCCCGGCACTCCGGAGGAGGCCGGTGTCTGCGTCGACATGGTCCGCCACTGTGCGAGCACCGGTGTGCCCGTCTTCGGCGTCTGTCTGGGCATGCAGTCGATGCAGGTGGCGTACGGCGGTGTGGTGGACCGGGCGCCTGAGCTGCTGCACGGGAAGACCTCGCTGGTGGAGCACGGCGGCAAGGGTGTCTTCGCGGGGCTGCCCTCGCCCTTCACGGCGACCCGCTATCACTCGCTCGCGGCCGAGCCGGCGACGGTGTCGTCCGAGCTGGAGGTGACGGCCCGTACGCAGGACGGCATCGTGATGGGGTTGCGTCACCGTGAACTGCCCGTCGAGGGAGTGCAGTTCCATCCGGAGTCGGTGCTCACCGAGCACGGGCACCTGATGCTGGCCAACTGGCTGGCGGAGTGCGGCGACCGGGGTGCCGTGGCGAGGTCGGCGGGGCTCGCCCCGGTGGTGGGCAGGGCCTCGGCGTGACCGCGCTTCGCCCCGAGCGGGAGGACTTGTACGGCGGTGAGCCGTTCGAGCCTCTCATCGACGAGGAGACGGTGGCGCTGCGTGTGCCGCCGCCGCCCGGTTTCGTGTTCGGTGGCGAGTCCATATCCGCGTCTGGAGCCTCACCGGCCGCTCCTCTCACGGGAACTCCGGCGGAGGGCCGTGCGGCCCGCAGGAAGGCCGCCAGAGGCCGTCACGGGCGCCATGGCGGGCACGGGGGCCATGGTGGTGGGGGTCAAGGAGCGTACGGCGGTGGTGCTGAGGATCCTCCAGGATCGGTGGGGCGGCCGCTCTCGCGGGTGGAGGCCCGTCGGCGGGCGCGGGCCAGCAGGCCGAGTGCGGCGGTCGTCTTCAGCCGGGCGGTCGGCGAGGTGTTCATCACCGCTGGTGTGCTGATGCTTCTGTTCGTCACCTATCAGTTGTGGTGGACGAACGTCCGGGCACACGCGCAGGCGGACAGGGAGGCGAGCAGCCTCCAGGACGACTGGGCGAGCGGTAAGCGCAACCCGGGGGCTTTCTCGCCGGGGCAGGGCTTCGCCATCCTGCACATCCCCAAGCTGGATGTGGTGGTGCCGATCGCCGAGGGCATCGACAACAAGAGGGTGCTCGACAAGGGCATGGTCGGGCATTACGGCGAGGACGCGCTGAAGACCGCCATGCCCGATGCGAAGACCGGGAACTTCGGGCTCGCGGGTCACCGCAACACGCACGGTGAGCCGTTCCGGTACATCAACAGGCTGCAGCCCGGTGATTCGATCGTCGTGGAGACGCAGGACGAGTACTTCGTCTACAAGATGGCGTCGATCCTGCCGGTGACCTCGCCGAGCAACGTGAGTGTCCTCGACCCCGTGCCGCCGGACTCCACCTTTACGGGGCCGGGCCGGTACATCACGCTGACGACGTGCACGCCGGAGTTCACCAGCAAGTACCGGATGATCGTCTGGGGCAAGATGGTCGAGGAACGGCCGCGCAGCAAGGGCAAGCCGGATGCGCTCGTCGAGTAGGCGTGCAGTCGGTACACGTGCAGGCAGCAGGCGTGCAGTCGAGTAGGGGCAGAGTGAACGTGGCAGCGACCACCGGCGACACCGAGCACGAAGAGCACAGCGGCGCGCGGGCCGCCGCCTCCCCGCCGCGGCGGCGGGGAGGACGGATCGCCCAGGCGGTCAGTGTCTTCGGGGAACTCCTCATCACGGCCGGGCTGGTGCTCGGCCTCTTCGTCGTCTACTCCCTGTGGTGGACCAACGTGGTCGCCGACCGCGAGGCGGACCGGCAGGGCGACAAGGTCCGCGACACCTGGGCGCGGGAGAACACGGGACCGGGCGCGCTCGACACGGGGAACGGCATCGGCTTCCTGCACGTGCCCGCCATGGACAACGGCGAGGTCCTGGTCGAGAGGGGCACCTCGTCGAAGATCCTCAACGACGGTGTCGCCGGCTACTACACCGACCCCGTCAAGGCCACGCTTCCGACCAGCGGGAAGGACGGCAACTTCTCCCTCGCCGCCCACCGCGACGGCCACGGCGCCAAGTTCCACAACATCGACAAGCTCGACGAGGGCGATCCGATCGTCTTCGAGACGAAGGACAACTGGTACGTCTACAAGGTGTTCGCCGTTCTCGCCGAGACGTCGAAGTACAACGTCGAGGTGCTCGGGGCGGTTCCGCAGGAGTCCGGCAGGAAGAAGGCCGGCAAGTACATCACCCTGACCACCTGTACGCCCGTCTACACGAGCCGCTACCGGTACGTGGTGTGGGGGGAGTTGGAGCGGGTGGAGAAGGTGGACGCGGACCGGACGCCTCCGGAGGAGCTGAGCTGACTGGCGTCCTTGGGGAGGATGTCGAACATCGGTACGACCGTCTTGCCGAGGATGTGGGTGATGCGCTGGTCGATTCGGTGGTCGAGAGAGACGGCATCCCCGGTGTGGGCGGGGTTATCCACAGGCTGTGTGCGGGAGAGGTACTCCATGTCCAGGAGGTACACACGCACCTGACGTGCGACTTCGCTGTCGCGGAGGAGCATGGCGACGTTGAGGACGGCTCGGCGGGGGAAGAGCGCCAGTGAGCCTGTGCGACTGGATCCCACTGAGTTCCTTGAAGGAGCTCAGTTCTGAACCTGTCAAAACCCGGTAGCCGTCGGCTTCCAGCTCCGCACGGTGGTCGAGTACGAGAGAACGAATGGCTGTGATGCCGACCTGGAAGTATGTCGCCACCATCGCCGTGGTCACGTGCGTCCCGTCCGGCAGCAGTGACAGTGCCTTGACCCGGTCGAGTACGTCTGTGCGTTCCCGGGCGCTGTCGCGCAGGGTCTTTGAATCCAGCAGCGCCGATTCGTTGATCACTTTCTGCCCTCTGTCGGTGGTCGGGCCTGTCTGGCCAGGGCAGAACGGTGAAACCCCACCCTGATCGGCCAGCGAACCGGCGGATATGAAGACACGATCGTTTTGTGGTCTTGTGTTCCATTCGTCTGAAGGTCCTGGCCTCTTCGGAGTGTCGAGGAACGAGCAGAGGCCTCGGGCCCTGCCGGACGGATGGTCCGGCAGGGCCCGAGGCCTCTTTGCGTGGGGCCCGGTGGCTATCCCGAGGTGCCGCCGAAGAAGACGGTCCCTCCGTTGTTGCCCCCGTTGTCTCCGCCGCCGTTGCCGCCGACGGTGACCAGGTTGACCGTCTGGCCCCTGTTCACCGTGCTGCCCGGGGCCGGGTCGGAGTTGAAGACGATCGCGTTGTCGTCGTTCGAGCCGGTGATGTTGCCGACGTTCAGGCCCGCGTCCTGGAGTGCCTTCTTCGCGTCCTTCAGGCTCTGGCCCTGGAGGTTGCCCGGCACCTGCGTCTGCTGGTTCGCGGGAGCCTTGCCGATCTGGATCTGGACCTGGGAGCCCTTGTCGGCCTTCGAGTTGGCCTGGGGCGTGGTCCCGATGACCTTGCCGACCAGGTTCGGGTCCTGGGTCTCGACGTCGACGCAGTTGCCGACCAGGTTGTTGGCCTCCATCTGGGCCTTGGCCTGGTCGCAGCTCTGGTTGAGGACGTCGGGGACGGTCGCCTTGTCCTCCGCCTTGGCGATGGTGAGGGTGACCTTGGAGCCCTTCTCGACCTCGGTACCCAGCCTCGGGTCCTGGTCGGTGACGGTGCCCGGGGGCTCCGGGGAGACTTCCTGCTTGGTCTCGACGACCAGCTGGTACTCGTCACCCTCGAGGAGCGTCTTGGCCTCCTCGATGTTCTTGCCGAGGACACTGGGCACGGTCACCTTCGGCGCCCCCGTGGACACCACCAGGTTGACCGGGGAGTCCTTCGCGACCTCTGTTCTGGGGTCGGGGTCCTGGTCGCAGATGTTGCCCTTGGCCTGGTCCTCGCAGGGCTTCGGCGTGACGGTTCCGACCTTGAGGTCGATATTGGCCAGCTGCTGCCTGGCCTGAGCCTCGGTCTTTCCGAGGAGGCTGGGCACCGCCACCGTGTCGTTGCCCGCGCTCTCACCGTCGAACGCCCACTTGCCGATCAGGATCGCGCCCAGGAGGACCAGCACGGCGGCGACGATCAGCAGGATCGTCGAGGTGTTGGACTTCTTCTGGCGGCGCCGGCCGGGACGGTCGTCGTAGCCGAAGCCGCCGTCGTCCGCGTTCATCGGGGGCAGCATCGAGGTGGCGCCGCCGTCCGCGGAGCGCAGCGCGGTCGTCGGCTGGTCGTCCGGGTAGCCGCCGTAGCCGACCGCGCCCAGGGCCGCCGTGGCCGCGACGGGCTGGCCGTCGAGGCAGGCCTCGATGTCGGCGCGCATCTCGTCGGCGGACTGGTAGCGGTAGTTGGGGTCCTTGACGAGGGCCTTCAACACGATCGCGTCCATCTCGGGCGTGATCTCGGGGTCGAAGACGCTGGGCGCCTGGGGCTCCTCGCGGACGTGCTGGTAGGCGACCGCGACCGGTGAGTCGCCGACGAACGGCGGCCGTACGGTCAGCAGCTCGTAGAGCAGGCAGCCCGTGGAGTACAGGTCGGAGCGGGCGTCGACCTGCTCGCCCTTCGCTTGTTCCGGCGAGAGGTACTGCGCGGTGCCGATCACGGCCGAGGTCTGCGTCATGGTCATGCCGGAGTCGCCCATGGCGCGGGCGATGCCGAAGTCCATGACCTTGACCTGGCCGTTGCGCGTCAGCATGACGTTCGCCGGCTTGATGTCGCGGTGCACGATGCCGGCCCGGTGCGAGTACTCCAGCGCCTGGAGGATGCCGATGGTCATCTCCAGGGTCCGCTCCGGCAGCAGCTTGCGGCCGGAGTGGAGCAGTTCGCGGAGCGTGGAGCCGTCGACGTACTCCATGACGATGTACGGGATCGAGACCCCGTCCATGTAGTCCTCGCCGGTGTCGTAGACAGCGACGATCGCGGGGTGGTTGAGCGAAGCGGCCGACTGGGCCTCCCGGCGGAACCGGGCCTGGAAGGAAGGGTCGCGCGCGAGGTCCACGCGCAGCGTCTTCACCGCCACGGTGCGGCCGAGGCGGATGTCATGCGCGAGGTAGACCTCGGCCATGCCACCACGGCCGAGCACATGGCCCAGCTCGTACCGGCCGCCGAGGCGACGCGGCTCTTCCATAGCTACCTACCAGCCCTCTCCGTCGGTCCCGACCGGCACACGTGTGCGGTCGGTGGCTGCCGTCCGGGCATACCGTACCCGGATGGCGCTGTGTGACCTGGCCAAGCCCGTCACCCGATACAGGACCGGTATCGCAACGTGCACCGATGTGTAGGCGACGTGATGGGGGTCACTTGTTGCTGTCGATGACTGCCTTCATCACGTCCCTCGCGATCGGGCCGGCGAGACCGCCACCGCTGATGTCACCACGGTTGGCGGCGCCGTCCTCGACGACGACCGCGACGGCGACCGGCGAGCTGCCGTCGGCCAGCTGCGCGTAGGAGATGAACCAGGCGTACGGCTTCTCCTTGTTGTTCAGGCCGTGCTGCGCGGTACCGGTCTTGCCGCCGACCGTGATGCCGGGGATCTTCGCCTTGCCGCCGGTGCCCTGCGGGTCGTTGACGACCGTCTCCATCATTTCCTGGAGCTTCTGAGCGGTCTCCGGGGACACCGCCTGGGACAGTTCCTCGGGCTCGGTCGTTGCGATGGTGTCCAGGCTGGCGGCCCTGAGCTGGTCGACCATGTACGGCTTCATCAGTTTGCCGTCGTTGGCGACGGCAGAGGCGACCATGGCCATCTGGAGCGGGGTGGCCCGGTTGGAGGCCTGGCCGATGCCGGCCATGGCGTTCTGCGGCTCGTTGTCCTCGGGGTAGATGCTCTCCGAGGCGCGGACCGGGGTGTCCAGTTCCTTGTTGTTGAAACCGAACTTGGTCGCCTGCTCGATCATCTTCTCGTTGCCGACGGTGTCGGCCATCTTCGCGAAGACGGTGTTGCAGGACACCATGAGCGCGTACCGCAGGTTGGCGTTCTCGCACTCACCGTGCTCGTTGGTGAGGTCGGTGGTGGTCTTGGGCAGCTGGTACGGGTCCGGCGTCTTGGTGGCGTCGTCGATGCCGGACACGATCTTGTTCTCCAGCGCCGCGGCCGCGGTGACCACCTTGAAGGTGGAGCCCGGCGGGTAGACCTCGCGCAGTGCCCGGTTGAGCATCGGGTCGTCGGGGTTGTTCTTCTTCTGGACCGCGTTCCACGCCTTGGCGTCCTTGTCGGAGGTGCCGGCGAACTTCGACGGGTCGTACGACGGGGTCGAGACCAGCGCGAGGATCTTGCCGGTGGCCGGGTCGATCGCGGCGACGGCGCCCTTCTTGTTGCCCAGACCCTCGTACGCGGCCTTCTGCGCGGCCGCGTTGAGGGTGGTGACGACGCTGCCGCCCTCCTTCTTCTTGCCGGTGAGCATGTCGAGCGTGTTGCGGAAGAAGAGCCGGTCGTCGTTGCCGGTGAGGATGCCGTCCTCGAGCTTCTCCAGCTGGTTGGCGCCGAAGGCCTGCGAGGAGTACCCGGTGACCGGCGCCCACATGGGGCCGTTGGTCCAGGTGCGCTTGTACTTGTAGTCGCCGCTGGTGTTCTCGACGGAGCCGGTGATGGCCTTGCCTTCGACGATGATGTCGCCGCGAGGGGTGGCGTAGCGGGTGATGTTGACGCGGCGGTTCTCGTCGTCGCTCGCCAGGCTGTCGGCCTGGACGTACTGGATGTAGTTGTCGCGGAGCAGCAGGGTGAGGACGAGGAGGCCGCAGAAGAGCGCGATCCGGCGCAGGGGCTTGTTCATGACGGGCGGACCACCTGGGTCATCTCGGCGTCGGGGTTGGAGGCGGGGACGGGCGCGGGTCGGCGCGCGGTGTCGCTGATGCGCAGCAGGATGCCGATCAGGGCCCAGTTGGCGATGACGGAGGAACCGCCGTACGCGACGAAGGGCAGGGTCATTCCGGTCAGCGGGATGAGGCCCATGACACCACCGGCCACCACGAAGACCTGAAGGGCGAAGGCACCGGAAAGGCCGATGGCGAGCAGCTTGCCGAACGGGTCGCGGGCGGCGAGGGCGGTGCGTACGCCGCGTTCCACGATCAGCCCGTAGAGCAGCAGGATCGCCATGACGCCGGCCAGTCCCAGTTCCTCGCCGAAGGTGGCGAGGATGAAGTCGGAGTTGGCGGCGAAGCCGATGAGGTCGGAGTTGCCCTGGCCGAGGCCGGTGCCGAGGGTGCCGCCGGAGCCGAAGGCCCACAGGGCCTGCATCGCCTGTTCGCTGTGGAGGATGCCGTCCTGGACCCCGGCGCGGCTGAGTTCGAACTCGTGCATCGGGTCCAGCCAGGCCTGCACACGCGTCTGGATGTGCGGCTCGAAGCTCGCCACACCGACGGCGCCGACGGCCGACATCAGCAGACCGAAGACGATCCAGCTGGTCCGCTCGGTGGCGACGTACAGCATGATGATGAACATTCCGAAGAACAGCAGGGATGTTCCGAGGTCGGTCTCGAAGATCAGGATGAGGATCGAGATGACCCAGACGACGAGAATCGGGCCGAGGTCGCGGCCGCGGGGCAGGTACAGCCCCATGAACCGGCGGCTGGCCAGGGCCAGGGCGTCTCTCTTGACCATGAGGTAGCCGGCGAAGAACACCGCGAGGGCGATCTTCGCGAATTCGCCCGGCTGGAGCGTGCCGAGGCCGGGGATCTTGATCCAGATCTTGGCGCCGTAGATGTCCGCGCCGAGTCCGGGCACGAGTGGCAGGACCAGCAGGAGCAGCGCGCCGGCCATGGAGATGTAGGTGTAGCGCTGCAGGACGCGGTGGTCCTTGAGGAAGATCAGCACGACCACCAGCAGGGCGACGCCCATGGCGGAGTACAGCAGCTGGCGCGGTGCCGCGTCGGCGTAGTTGTTGAGCTTCTCCGACTGGTCCAGCCGCCAGATGACGACCAGCCCGAGCCCGTTCAGCAGGGTGGCGAGCGGGAGCAGCAGGGGGTCGGCGTACGGCGCGAACTTGCGGACGGCGAGGTGGCCGACCCCTGCGAGGAGGCCGAGTCCAAGGCCGTAGGCCAGCAGGCCGGGCGGCACCTTGTCGTTGATCGCCAGTCCCACGTTGACGTAGGCGAACACCGGGATCAGGACGGCGAACACCAGCAGTGCCAGCTCGGTGTTGCGTCGGCTCGGTGTGCCGATGGAGCCGATCGTGGACGTGTGGTGCGTCGGCGAATTGGTTGTACTGCTCATCGTGTGACGGGGCCTCTCACGGCTTGCCTACTGCTTACCGCACAGCGAGACGACCTTCTTCTCATCCTCCGAGAGGGTGGGGCCGGGGCCGGGAGTGGCGGTCGCTGACGTGGACGGAGACGTGGACGGGGACGGTGCCGGACCCGACGGGGTCGGGGTCGGCGTTGCCTTGGACGTGAGGGAGACGGGAGTGGTTCCCGCGGTGTCGCCGGCCTCGCCCTCATCCGCTGTGGAACCGGCCGAACTGGGGGTCACGGTGGCTGATTCCGCCTGCTTGCGGCATGCGGACGCCTGCACGGCCAGTTCGTCGATCTTCTTCTGGGCGGTGGACCGGCCGCCTTCGGGGATCGTCGCCTCGACCTGCTTCTGCTGGTACTGCGGCAGGTACTTGAGTTCGATCTCGGGGTGGTCCTTCTCCACCTTCGAGAGCGAGACCCAGGCCAGGTCCTGGTTGATGCCCCGGTACAGGGCGACGTGTTCGCCGTTGGTGCCGACGTAGTACTGGGTCTGTGTCCAGCGCCAGCCCGCGTAGAGGCCGCCGCCGATGACGGCGAGGGCGAGGGCGCCGTAGAGGGATCTCTTCAGCCACCGGTTGCCCTTGCGGGGTTTGACGAAGTCGTCGTCGGTGTAGTCGCCGAAGCCGTCGGTGGGGATGAAGCCGGTGACGTCGCCGGAGCCGGGCGGGCCGAACTCGCCGCCACCGCCCTGTCCGCGGCCCTGACGGCCGAGGCCGGAGGCGCGGCCGGCCGGGGTCTGCATGATGCCGTTGTCGTGCGGCTGGAGCTGGTTCTCGGCCACGGCGCCGACCACGACCGGGGTGTCGGACAGCTGCCCGGCGAGGGTGTCTCCGGTGTCCAGGTCCAGGACGTCGGCGACGATCACGGTGATGTTGTCGGGGCCGCCGCCGCGCAGCGCGAGCTGGATCAGCTCCTGCACGGTCTCCTGGGGGCCCTGGTAGCTGGCGAGGGTGTCCTCGAGCGTCTGGTGCGAGACGACGCCGGACAGGCCGTCGGAGCAGATCAGATAGCGGTCGCCGGCCCGGACCTCACGGATCGACAGGTCGGGTTCCACGTGTTCACCGCTGCCCAGCGCGCGCATCAGCAGCGAGCGTTGGGGGTGGGTGGTGGCCTCCTCCTCGGTGATCCGGCCCTCGTCGACGAGGCGCTGCACCCAGGTGTGGTCCTGCGTGATCTGGGTCAGTACGCCGTCCCGCAGCAGGTAGGCGCGCGAGTCGCCGACGTGTACGAGTCCCAGCCGCTGGCCCGTCCACAGCAGTGCGGTCAGGGTGGTGCCCATGCCTTCGAGCTGCGGGTCCTCCTCGACGAGTGAGCGCAGCTGGTCGTTGGCGCGCTGTACGGCCGTACCGAGGGAGGTGAGGACGTCGGAGCCGGGCACGTCGTCGTCGAGGGCGACGATGGTGGAGATGGCCTCGGAGGAGGCGACCTCGCCGGCGGCGGCGCCGCCCATGCCGTCGGCGATGGCGAGCAGGCGTGGGCCGGCGTAACCGGAGTCCTCGTTGCCCTCCCGGATCATGCCCTTGTGCGATCCGGCGGCGAAGCGCAGTGACAGGCTCATGCCCACCTCGCCCGTCGGCCCCGGGTACAGCCGGTCGTGTCGAGCCACACTGCCCACCCTCCGGTCGGGAGCGCGCCGGGGCCCGGGGTGCCGGCCGGCCTGGCGTGCTCGCTCCGCTCGCGCTCACTCATGATGTAGCACTACTTCCGAAGCTCGATGACGGTCTTGCCGATACGGATCGGCGCGCCCAGCGGGATCGGTGTGGGAGTCGTCAGCCGCGTTCGGTCGAGATAGGTGCCGTTGGTGGAGCCCAGGTCCTCGACGATCCACTGGCCGTCGCGGTCCGGATAGATCCTGGCATGGCGGCTGGAGGCGTAGTCGTCGTCCAGCACGATGGTGCTGTCGTGCGCGCGCCCCAGGCTGATGGTCTGGCCCTGGAGCGCGACGGTGGTGCCGGTGAGCGTGCCCTCGGACACGACCAGCTTCGTCGGGGCGTTGCGCCCCCTGCGCCCGCCCCCCGCGGCGGGTTGCTGGCGCTGTTGCGGGGGCGCCTGGCGCTGGGCCTGCTGCGGTCGGGCCGCCTCCCGGCGCGCACCGCGCTGGGTGACACGCGTACCGAACAGGTCGCTGCGGATGACCTGCACGGCCACGATCACGAACAGCCACAGTACGGCCAGAAAACCCAGCCGCATGACCGTGAGGGTCAGCTCTGACATTGCCCCCGCTTCACCCTTCGGCTTGCCGGTAAATGATGGTGGTGTTGCCCACGACGATCCGCGAGCCGTCGCGGAGCGTAGCGCGGGTGGTGTGCTGCCCGTCCACCACGATGCCGTTGGTGGACCCGAGGTCCTGGATCGTCGAGGGTGTTCCGGTCCGGATCTCGCAGTGCCGGCGGGAGACGCCGGGGTCGTCGATCCGCACGTCGGCCTCGGTGCTGCGGCCCAGCACGAGCGTCGCGCGGGAGATCTGGTGGCGGGTGCCGTTGATCTCGATCCAGTGGCGGGTGCGGGACCCGGGCGCCGGGGCGCCCGCGAGTCCGCCGCCCGACGCGGGGCGCTGACCGCCGGCCGCGGGCGGGTAACCGTACCCGCCCGCGGCCGGCGGTCAGCGCCCCGCGT
>NZ_JARGEF010000141.1:0-21008 GCF_033794725.1 Streptomyces sp. ID05-39B
GGCACGCTGTTGAGTTCTCAAGGAACGGACGCTTCCTTTGTACTCACCCGAGAGACTCTCTCAGGCTTTCCTCCGGGCGCTTCCCTTCGGTCTTGCGTTTCCGACTCTATCAGACCGTTTCCGGTTCCGATTTCCTCGGTGCTTTCCAGGTTCCCGCTTTTCTTTCGCGGTTTCCTTTCCGGCGGTTCCGACTTTATCAGAAGTTCTGAGTCGGTTTTCCCGCCCCTCCCGGTCACCGTCCGGCGCGATAGGCGTCGTGTGGTTCCCGTTCTGGCGGAGCCGTAAACGTACTGGAGCGGGGCGCCCCGATGCAAATCGAGGGGCCCCGCGCCGGGTTGACGCCTGTGAGGTGTCGTCAGCCGGTCAGACCTCCACGACGACCGGGAGGATCATCGGCCTGCGCCGGTAGGTGTCGGAGACCCATTTGCCCAGGGTGCGGCGGATGAGTTGCTGCAGCTGGTGGGGCTCGACCACTCCGTCCTGCGCCGAGCGTTCCAGGACCTCGTTGATCTTCGGGATGACGGCTCCGAAGGCCGAGTCGTCGATACCCGAGCCGCGGGCCTGGATGTGCGGGCCGGCGGTGATCTTGCCGGTCGAGGAGTCCACGACCAGGAAGACCGAGATGATGCCCTCGTCGCCGAGGATCTTCCGGTCCTTCAGGGCCGGCTCGCCCACATCGCCGACCGAGAGGCCGTCGACGTACACATAGCCCGCCTGGACCTTGCCGGTGATCTTGGCCTTGCCCTCGCCGAGGTCGACGACGACGCCGTCCTCGGCGATGACGATGCGGTCGTGCGGGACGCCGGTGAGGGCGCCCAGCTCGGCGTTTGCGCGCAGGTGGCGCCATTCGCCGTGGACCGGCATCAGGTTCTTCGGCCGGCAGATGTTGTAGAAGTAAAGGAGTTCGCCCGCGGACGCGTGGCCCGAGACGTGCACCTTGGCGTTGCCCTTGTGGATGACGTTCGCACCCCAGCGGGTCAGACCGTTGATCACGCGGTAGACCGCGTTCTCGTTGCCGGGGATGAGTGACGACGCCAGGATCACGGTGTCGCCGTCGACGATGCGGATCTGGTGATCACGGTTGGCCATGCGGGACAGGGCGGCCATCGGTTCGCCCTGCGAGCCCGTGCAGACCAGGACCACCTCGTGGTCCGGGAGGTCGTCGAGGGTACGGACGTCCACGACCAGTCCCGGCGGGACCTTCAGGTAGCCCAGATCGCGGGCGATCCCCATGTTGCGGACCATCGAGCGGCCGACGAAGGCGACCCTGCGGCCGTACTCGTGGGCCGCGTCCAGGATCTGCTGGATGCGGTGGACGTGGCTGGCGAAGCTGGCCACGATGATCCGCTTGCCGGCGTTCGCGAAGACCGTGCGCAGGACGTTGGAGATGTCCCGCTCGGGCGGGACGAACCCCGGGACCTCGGCGTTCGTCGAGTCAGAGAGGAGAAGGTCGATGCCCTCCTCGCTGAGCCGGGCGAAGGCGTGCAGGTCTGTCAGGCGGTTGTCCAGCGGGAGCTGGTCCATCTTGAAGTCGCCCGTGTGGACCACCATGCCGGCCGGCGTGCGGATGGCGACCGCGAGAGCGTCCGGGATGGAGTGGTTGACCGCGACGAACTCGCAGTCGAACGGGCCGATGCGCTCGCGGTGCCCCTCCTTCACCTCAAGGGTGTAGGGGCGGATGCGGTGCTCCTGGAGCTTGGCCTCGATGAGAGCAAGGGTCAGCTTGGAGCCGATCAGCGGGATGTCCGGCTTCTCCCGCAGGAGGTAGGGGACGGCGCCGATGTGGTCCTCGTGGCCATGGGTGAGGACGATGCCCTCGATGTCGTCGAGACGGTCCCGGATGGACGTGAAGTCCGGCAGGATCAGGTCGATGCCCGGCTGCTCCTCCTCGGGGAAGAGCACTCCGCAGTCGACGATCAGCAGGCGACCGCCGTACTCGAAGACCGTCATGTTGCGGCCGATCTCGCCGAGGCCGCCGAGCGGGGTGACCCTCAGGCTTCCTTCGGGGAGCGGCGGAGGCGGGCCCAGTTCGGGGTGCGGATGACTCAAAAGACTCTCCTCAAACACGCGCGCCACGTACCGGTCGGGCACGTGGCGCTCGTGACGTTCGTGCAGAAGCAGTTGTGGATGTGTGCAGGCACCGGTGGCCTGCCGTATTCAGTTGTGAAGTCTGGTGTCAGAGCTGTACCCCGCCGGCGGCGAGATCGATCTTGAGCTGGGCGATCTCCTCCGCGGTGAGTTCCACCATCGGTGGCCGCAGCGGGCCCGCGGGGAGGCCCTGGAGGGTGAGTGCGGCCTTGGTGGTCATGACGCCCTGGGTGCGGAACATGCCCGTGTAGACCGGGAGCAGCTTCTGGTGGATCTCCGCGGCCTTGTGCACGTCACCGGAGGTGAACGCGTCCACGAGGGCGCGCAGGTCCGGAGTGACGACATGGCCGACGACGGAGACGAAGCCGACCGCGCCCACGGAGAGCAGCGGCAGGTTCAGCATGTCGTCGCCGGAGTACCAGGCGAGGCCGGAGCGGGCGATGGCCCAGCTGGCGCGGCCGAGGTCGCCCTTGGCGTCCTTGTTGGCGACGATCCGCGGGTGCTCGGCCAGGCGCACGAGCGTCTCGGTGCTGATGGGGACGCCGCTGCGGCCGGGGATGTCGTAGAGCATGACGGGCAGCTCGGTGGCGTCGGCGATCGCCGTGAAGTGGCGGTACAGGCCCTCCTGCGGGGGCTTGTTGTAGTACGGCGTGACGACGAGTACGCCGTGCGCGCCGGTCTGCTGCGCCGCGCGCGCCAGCTCGATGCTGTGGTGGGTGTCGTTGGTGCCGACTCCGGCCACCACGTGGGCCCGGTCTCCGACGGCCTCCAGGACTACGCGTACCAGCTCCGATTTCTCCGCGTCACTGGTGGTGGGGGACTCGCCGGTGGTGCCGTTGACGATCAGGCCGTCGTTGCCTGCGTCCACCAGGTGGGTGGCGAGCCGCTGAGCGCCGTCGAGGTCGAGTGCGCCGTCCGCCGTGAACGGCGTGACCATGGCGGTGAGGACCCGCCCGAAGGGGGTCTGCGGAGTGGAGGTCGGAGCCATGGGTAACACGCTACTCGTTGCTCAGGGTGGGGTCTGCCCTCGGGGCAGGCGACAAGTGGTGACAAATGCGGAGCCCGGCACTGCCTGCTCGGGGGTTCAAGCAGTGCCGGGTCCGTTTGATCAGGCTAGATGAACTTCTCCAAATGCCGCAATACGGACACTTCGCGCGGATGATCCGTACATACGTCTCCGTCGGAGGGTGACGTCAGGGGGCGACCCGGCCGTTGGCGTTGAAGGCCGCGTGGGTGAGGGGCATGAGCCGCGCCCACTCGGCCTCCATCCTCTCGCCGACCATCTCGATCTCCCGCTGCGGGAAGGACGGGACCTTGGCCAGTTCGTGCTGGGTGCGCAGCCCGAGGAAGTGCATCAGCGAGCGCGCGTTGCAGGTGGCGTACATCGAGGAGAACAGGCCGACCGGGAGGACCGCTCGGGCGACCTCGCGGGCGACGCCGGCGGCGAGCATCTCCTGATAGGCCGAATAGGCCTGGCGGTAGGAATCCTCCATGCTGCGGCCGACCAGCGCCTGCTGGTCCTCGCTGCCCTCCACGAAGACGTACTTGCCGGGGCGGCCCTGCTGCACGAGCTTGCGGGAGGCGTCCGGGACGTAGAAGACGGGCTGCAGCTCCCGGTAGCGGCCCGACTCCTCGTTGTAGGACCAGCCGGCGCGGTGCCGCATGAACTCGCGGAAGACGAAGATCGGGGCGCTGATGAAGAAGGTCATCGAGTTGTGTTCGAAGGGGCTGCCGTGGCGGTCCCGCATCAGGTAGTTGATCAGGCCCTTCGAGCGTTCGGGGTCCTTCTTCAGCTCGTCCAGGGACTGCTCTCCGGCGGTGGAGACGCGGGCCGCGAACAGCACGTCCGCGTCGGACGCGGTGTGCTTGACCAGTTCGACGGTGACGTCGCTCCGGAGTTCGATCTTGGTTTCGTCGTCAGGGGTGGGGGTCACGGTTCGGGGGGTCCTTCCATCGCGTCTTCGGAGCGGCGCCAACTTTACGGGGGTCCCGGGCGGGAGGTTCCACGAGCGCCGCGGGATGCGGCGCTCGCACGCCTCGCAGGACCGCTGACCCCCGTCCGGACCCCCGAAGGTGGTGAGCGGGGACACGGCCGGATAGCCTCACCGGCACAGCCCACGCATGGACGAGTGAGGACCAGCCGTGCCCCTGCCCTTCCTGACGGCCGACCGCGCATTCGAGGCGGCGGACGACGTCGCGCTGCCCTTCGACGACCGGGAGCACTGGCGGCGGCCCTACCGGCCCGGCCCGTGGCGGGTCGCGGCGGCCGCGTTGTGCCTGCTGCTCGCGTCGTACGTGCTGTTCGCGGCGGTGGTCATCGCGTTGACCAGCTCGGTGTCCGAGGCCGGTGTCATCTTCGGTGTCTCGCTGCTGGTGATCGCCGGTGCGCTGCGGCTGCTGCGGATGGGGGTGTGGGTGAGTTCGCGCGGGGTGCGGCAGGTGAACTTCTTCGTCACGCGGACGGTGACCTGGAACCGGGTCATGGCGGTGCGGACAGCACAGCAGCCGGTGCGCTGGATGGGGCTGCCGCGGACCGTGCAGGGCCAGGCGCTGACCGTCGTACGGCGGGACCGGGCCGCGGAGGGGCCGCTGCCGCTGCTGACGACGCACGGGGCCGACTTCCTGGCGCGGCCGGAGGCGTTCGACCGGGCCGCGGACTCGGTGGAGGCGTGGGCCGACGAGTACCGCCGGCCCTGAGGTATCGCATACGTGAAGGGGCCCGGTCCGCGCAGGTGCGGACCGGGCCCCTTCACGTGTGGTCTCAGGGCGAGGCGGGATGCCGGGCGGCGCCGTGCAGGCTGATGGCGCGCTGCATCGCCTTGCGGGCGCGCGGGGTGTCTCGGGCGTCGTGGTAGGCGACGGCGAGACGGAACCAGGTGCGCCAGTCGTCGGGGGCGGCCTCCGTCTCGGCCTTGCGCCGGGCGAACACCTCGTCGGCCGAGTCACGGTCGACGCGGCCGCTGGGCATGCGCTTCAGCTCGTCGACGGGCAGGCCGCCCTCGGCGTCGAGTTCGGCGGCGAGCTGGTTGGCCCTACGGACGAACTGGGTGTTCTTCCACAGGAACCAGACGCCGATGACCGGCAGGATCAGTACCGCCACGCCGAAGGTGACGGTGAGGAGCGTGCCGGAGCGGATGAGCATGACGCCACGGCTGCCGGCCAGGACGAAGTAGAAGACCAGGACGGCGGCCGTCAGGGCGTAGGAGAGCTTTGCGCGCATGGCTGTCAGGGGCTCAGTTCAGGTCCAGGAAGTGTTCCAGGCCGAAGGTGAGGCCCGGAGTCGTCACCACGCGGCGGGCGCCCAGCAGGATGCCCGGCATGAAACTGCTGTGGTGCAGGGAGTCGTGGCGGACGGTCAGGGTCTCGCCCTCGCCGCCCAGCAGGACCTCCTGGTGTGCCAGCAGGCCGCGCAGCCGGATGGCGTGCACGGGCACGCCGTCGACGTCGGCGCCGCGGGCGCCGTCCAGGGCCGTCACGGTGGCGTCCGGGGCCGGGGCGGAGCCGGCGGCGCGGCGGGCCTCGGCGATGAGCTGGGCGGTGCGCGTGGCGGTGCCGGAGGGGGCGTCCACCTTGTTGGGGTGGTGCAGCTCGACGACCTCCACGGACTCGAAGTACGGCGCCGCGATCTGCGCGAACCTCATGGTCAGTACGGCCCCGATGGAGAAGTTCGGCGCGATGAGCACGCCCGTCCCCGGGGACCGCTCCAGCCAGCCGGTGAGCTGCGCGAGGCGCTCTTCGGTCCAGCCGGTGGTGCCGACGACGGCGTGGATGCCGTGCCGTACGCAGTAGTCGAGGTTGTCCATCACCGAGGCCGGGTTGGTCAGTTCCACCGCGACCTGGGCGCCGCTCTCGGCCAGCGTCTCCAGCTTGTCGCCCCGGCCGAGAGCGGCCACCAGCTCCATGTCCTCGGCGGCCTCGACCGCCCGGACCGCTTCGGCGCCGATGCGGCCCTTGGCGCCGAGAACCGCCACGCGCAGCTTGCTCATCTGTTGCTTCCTTACGGGAGGGGTTACGCGACGGCCTCGTTCAGACGGGACGCCTGCTTGTCCTTGAGCGGGCCGATGACCGACAGCGACGGGCGCTGCCCCAGGATGTCGCGGGCCACCTCGCGGACCTCGTCCGGGGTCACGGCCGCGATCCGGGTCAGCATGTCGTCGACCGACATCTGTTCGCCCCAGCACAGCTCGCTCTTGCCGATGCGGTTCATGAGCGCGCCGGTGTCCTCCAGGCCGAGGACGGTGGAGCCGCGGAGCTGGCCGATGGCGCGGCCGATCTCCTCGTCGGACAGGCCGTGCTCGGCGACGGTGTCGAGTTCGTCGCGGCAGATCTTCAGCACGTCGTGCACCTGGCTGGGACGGCAGCCGGCGTACACGCCGAACAGTCCGCAGTCGGCGAAGCCGGAGGTGTACGAGTAGACGCTGTAGGCCAGGCCGCGCTTCTCCCGGACCTCCTGGAACAGCCGGGAGGACATGCCGCCGCCGAGGGCGGTGTTCAGCACGCCGAGGGCCCAGCGGCGCTCGTCGGTGCGGGCCAGCCCGGGCATGCCGAGGACGACGTGCGCCTGTTCGGTCTTGCGGCCGATCAGCTCGACGCGGCCCGCGGTGCGGATGGTGCGCCGGCCGTCGCGCGGGGCGATGGGCGTGGCGTCGGGCTCCTTGAACGCGCCGGCCTTCTCGAAGGCGGCGCGGACCTGCCGTACGACCTTGTTGTGGTCGATGTTGCCCGCGGCGGCGACCACCAGGTGGGTGGGGTCGTAGTGCTTCTTGTAGAAGCGGCGGATGCGGTCGGCGGTGAGGGCGTTGACGGTGTCGACCGTGCCGAGGACGGGGCGGCCGAGGGCGTTGTCGCCGAACATGGTGTGCGCGAACAGGTCGTGCACGCCGTCGCCGGGGTCGTCCTCCGTCATCGCGATCTCCTCGAGGATCGCGCCGCGTTCGACGTTGACGTCCTCTTCGAGGATGAGGGAGCCGGTCAACATGTCGCTGACGACGTCGATGGCGAGCGGCAGGTCGGCATCGAGCACGCGCGCGTAGTAGCACGTGTACTCCTTCGCCGTGAAGGCGTTCATCTCGCCGCCGACCGCGTCGAGGGCGGAGGAGATGTCGAGCGCGGACCTGCGCCGGGTGCCCTTGAAGAGGAGGTGTTCGAGGTAGTGGGTGGCGCCGTTCAGCGCCGGGGTCTCGTCGCGGGAGCCGACGTGTGCCCAGATGCCGAAGGTCGCGGAGCGGACCGAGGGGAGCGTCTCGGTGACGATGCGCAGGCCGCCCGGGAGGGTGGTCTTGCGGACCGTGCCGATGCCGTTCTCGCCCTTGATGAGGGTTTGGGTACGGGCGACGGCCCGCGCCTCCGAAGAGGGGCGGGCCGTCACCTTGGGGCTACGGGACGTCACTGCTCGGCGTCGTCCTTCTTGTCGTCCTCGGCCGCTTCGCCCTCGACCACGGGGATCAGGGAGAGCTTGCCGCGGGAGTCGATCTCGGCGATCTCGACCTGGACCTTGGAGCCCACGGCGAGGACGTCCTCGACGTTCTCCACGCGCTTGCCGCCGGCGAGCTTGCGGATCTGCGAGATGTGCAGCAGTCCGTCCTTGCCCGGGAGCAGCGACACGAACGCGCCGAAGGTCGTCGTCTTCACGACGGTGCCCAGGTAACGCTCGCCGACCTCCGGCATGGTCGGGTTGGCGATCGAGTTGATCGTGGCACGGGCGGCCTCGGCGGACGGGCCGTCGACGGCGCCGATGTAGATCGTGCCGTCGTCCTCGATCGTGATGTCGGCGCCGGTGTCCTCCTGGATCTGGTTGATCATCTTGCCCTTGGGGCCGATGACCTCGCCGATCTTGTCTACGGGGATCTTGACGGTGATGATCCGCGGGGCGTTGGGGGACATCTCGTCCGGCGTGTCGATCGCTTCCATCATCACGTCGAGGATGTGGAGGCGGGCGTCACGGGCCTGCTTGAGGGCGGCGGCCAGGACGGAGGCGGGGATGCCGTCCAGCTTGGTGTCGAGCTGGAGGGCGGTGACGAACTCCTTGGTGCCGGCGACCTTGAAGTCCATGTCGCCGAAGGCGTCCTCCGCACCGAGGATGTCGGTGAGGGCGACGTAGTGCGTCTCGCCGTTGATCTCCTGGGAGATCAGGCCCATGGCGATACCGGCGACGGGGGCCTTGAGGGGCACACCGGCGTTCAGCAGCGACATGGTGGAGGCGCAGACCGAGCCCATGGACGTCGAGCCGTTGGAGCCGAGGGCCTCGGACACCTGACGGATCGCGTAGGGGAACTCCTCGCGCGTCGGCAGGACCGGCACGATGGCGCGCTCGGCGAGAGCGCCGTGGCCGATCTCGCGGCGCTTCGGGGAGCCGACGCGGCCGGTCTCGCCGACGGAGTACGGCGGGAAGTTGTAGTTGTGCATGTAGCGCTTGCGGGTCACCGGGGAGAGGGTGTCCAGCTGCTGCTCCATGCGGAGCATGTTGAGGGTGGTGACGCCCAGGATCTGGGTCTCGCCACGCTCGAACAGCGCGGAACCGTGCACGCGCGGGATGGCCTCGACCTCGGCGGCGAGCGTACGGATGTCCGTGACGCCGCGGCCGTCGATGCGCTTCTTCTCCTTGATCACGCGCTCGCGGACCAGCTGCTTGGTGAGCGAGCGGTACGCGGCGGAGATCTCCTTCTCGCGGCCTTCGAACTCCGGGAGGAGCTTCTCGGCGGCGAGCGCCTTGACGCGGTCCAGCTCGGCCTCGCGGTCCTGCTTGCCGGCGATCGTCAGCGCGGAGGACAGCTCCGGGCGGACGGCGGCGGACAGCGCCTCCAGGATGTCGTCCTGGTAGTCGAGGAAGATCGGGAACTCGCCGGTCGGCTTGGCGGCCTTGGCGGCGAGGTCGGCCTGGGCCTTGCAGAGCACCTTGATGAAGGGCTTCGCGGCGTCCAGACCGGAGGCGACGACCTCTTCGGTCGGCGCCTCGGCGCCGCCTTCGATCAGCTTGATGGTCTTCTCGGTGGCCTCGGCCTCGACCATCATGATCGCGACGTCGCCGTCCTCGAGGACGCGACCGGCGACGACCATGTCGAAGACGGCGTCCTCGAGCTCGGTGTGCGTCGGGAACGCGACCCACTGGCCGCGGATCAGCGCGACGCGGACGCCGCCGACCGGGCCGGAGAAGGGCAGACCGGCCAGCTGCGTGGACGCGGACGCGGCGTTGATCGCCACGACGTCGTACAGGTGGTCGGGGTTGAGCGCCATGATCGTGGCGACGACCTGGATCTCGTTGCGAAGGCCCTTCTTGAAGGACGGACGCAGCGGGCGGTCGATCAGGCGGCAGGTGAGGATGGCGTCCTCGGAGGGGCGGCCCTCACGACGGAAGAAGCTGCCGGGGATCTTGCCGGCGGCGTACATCCGCTCCTCGACGTCCACCGTCAGGGGGAAGAAGTCGAGCTGGTCCTTGGGGTTCTTGGACGCGGTGGTGGCGGACAGCACCATGGTGTCGTCGTCCAGGTAGGCCACGGCCGAGCCGGCGGCCTGGCGGGCCAGACGGCCCGTCTCGAAGCGGATGGTGCGGGTGCCGAAAGTGCCGTTGTCGATGACGGCTTCGGCGTAGTGGGTCTCGTTCTCCACTAGCGTTTTCTCCTCGTCCTCGTCCCCTGGGCTGCCCGTGTGGCAGGGGGACGGTGGCGGAGAGGCGCTGCGTGCGGTGCGGGCCGGTCTTCGATCGAAGCACCCGGGTCCACTTCCCCCCGGGGGCCACTACCGAGGACCGGCGGCGGCTACGCGCGCCTCTCCTCGTCTGTGTCGTGCGTATTGCGTTCTGCTACCACACTACAAAGCGTGGGTGACACTCCGCACGTTTGCGTACGTACGGCAAAGGGAGCGGTCCCCGACAGTGACGGGAACCGCTCCCTTCATGGCGTCCTACTTGGCGCCGGCCGCACCGCGGCGGATGCCGAGGCGGTCGACCAGGGCGCGGAAGCGCTGGATGTCCTTCTTGGCCAGGTACTGCAGCAGCCGGCGGCGCTGACCGACCAGGATGAGCAGACCACGACGGGAGTGGTGGTCGTGCTTGTGGGTCTTGAGGTGCTCGGTCAGGTCGGAGATCCGACGGGAGAGCATGGCGACCTGGACCTCGGGGGAGCCGGTGTCGCCCTCCTTCTGGCCGAACTCGCCGATGATCTGCTTCTTCGTAGCGGCGTCGAGCGACACGCGTACTCCTCGTAGTCTGTGGGTGGCCACCGAGTGCCCCCGGTCTGTGTCTCGGGGGAGCTTCCGTTACTCGGAAGGCGGGGATCCGCTGGGCGCGGCCTCCAGAACCATCAGGGCTTCCTGAGGGCGATCCGGGGGTGCGTACACAAACGGCCGTCCATCAGCGTACCAGGGGGCGGCGGGCGGATTCGCCGCGGTCCGGGAACCGCTGAGGCGGCGACCGGTGGGCCACTAGGGTGAACGCTCGGATCGTTCGTTCATGAGGGAACGCTGTTCGTCCGTACAGGAACGTTGTCGGTCCGTACACGAACGTGGTTCGTCCGTACGTCGGGAAGGGGTCGCTGCGACATGGCGGAGACGGCTGAGGAGATCAAGGCGCGCAAGGAGCGGGAGAGGGACGAGCTGTACGCCCTCGACATCTCCGGCGTCGAGTGGCACAGCGCGCCCGGCACCGAGGAGCACGAGGAGCGGGTGGAGATCGCCTATCTGCCCGCCGGTGCCGTGGCGATGCGGTCGTCGCTCGACCCCGACACCGTGCTGCGCTACACGGAGGCGGAGTGGCGCGCCTTCGTCCTGGGTGCGCGGGACGGCGAGTTCGACCTGGAGCCCGCGCCGCACATCGGCGGGCCGGCGGCGCAGTAGGCAGTGCCGTGAGCGGTGTGGCGGCCGGCCGTTGCCGGCCGCCACGCGCGCGTGGGCACCGGGTGGGCCTTGCGCCGGAGCCGCTGTCCGGCCGCCACGCGCGCGAAGTACATCCGATCCGGGTGGGCGTTGCGCGCCGGAGCCGCAGTCCGGCCGCCACGCGCGCGAAGTCATCCGGGTACAGATGCTCTTCCGCGGTCGGGCAGGTCCCGACCCGGTCAGCTCGTCATCGCTCGGGCTGCCGCGTAGACGTCGAAGACGGCCAGCGCCAGCGGCACCAGGGTGAGCAGGACGAAGCCCTCGGCGATCTCCATGAACCGTCCCCAGAACGGTGTGAGGCCGCCGCGCGAGCCGATCAGCCCGATCGTGGTGACGAGCGCGGAGGCCGCCGCGATGGCCGCGACCAGCCAGATCGTCCGGATGTCGAGGTCGGCGCGGTCGCCCGTGAGGGCGTCGCGGACCGCGGACAGCGGCGGGTTCAGCGCCAGCCCGAGGCCGAGCAGCATGAGAGAGGCGAGGCCGGCCGCGAGGACGGGGGCGACCTGCGCCGTGTAGCGGAAGAGGCCGGCGCGCATCAGCAGGGCGACGCCCACGGCCAGGGCCAGGAGCTGGGCCCACAGGTCGTCGGAGAAGCCGAGGACGGCGCAGGCGCCGACCGCGATCAGGGCACAGCCTCCGACCAGTCCGACGAGGAGTTCGTGGCCGCGGCGGGCCTGGGCGGTGATCCGCTCGACGTCGACCGGCTCCTGGGGAGCGGGGTCGGCACCGTACGCGCTGCGCGGGGCGGTGGCGGCGGCGTCGAAGCCGATCGGCAGGCGGGCGAAGCGCATGGACAGGCCGGGCAGGAAGGCCAGGGCACCGACGGCGACGGGGGCGCACAGCGCGGCGGTCTCGGCCGGCGTCCAGTGCGCGAGGATCGCCGCGAACACGGCGGCGACCCCGGCGCCGGATGCCACGACGAAGGCGACGAACGGGCCGTCCCCGCCCGGCGAGCAGAGGGTGAGGAGGACCGCGGCGAGCAGGACCGCCGCGCAGGCCAGGAGGAACTGGAGTTTGCCGATGCCCTGGCCCTCGGCGAGTTCGAGGAGCCCCGAGCCGGCCACGCCGACGTTGGGCAGCGCGCCGAGTCCGAGGGCGATGGCCGAGGGCCGGTCGTCGTAGACGCGGGCGCGGACGCAGGCGAGGGCGACCAGGAGGACGCCGACGACGGCGGCGAGGACGCCGGGCAGCGAGTGCATGTCGTGGCGCGGGTCGCCGGTCCAGGCCACGAAGGCGAGCAGGACGGGCAGGACGCCTCCCCCGACGAGGCCGGCGGCGCGGGTCAGGTCACCGCCCCACAGGGCGTGCTCGCGGGTCACGGCCGCGGCGACGGCCTCGGAGACGTCGTCGATGACGGCGGGCGGCAGCGACTCGGAGAAGGGACGCAGCGTGAGGAGTTCGCCGTCGAGGATGTGCTGCGCGGCGAACGAGCGGGAGCCGTCGAGGACGGTGCCGTCCCGGCGTACGAGGTGGTAGCCGACCGGCGCTCCCTCGGCGGGGCTCTGCCGGGAGAGCCGCAGGATCTCCGGGTAGATGTCGACGACGGGGATGTCGTCGGGCAGGGCCACGTCGATCCGGCTGTCCGGCGCGACGATCGTGACGCGGCAGAAGCCGAGGCCCGCCCCGGAGGCCGCGCCCGGTCCCTGCCCTGCTCCAGTGGCTGTCGCGGAGGCCGTGATGCTCACCTGACTGCTCCCCCTCAGTGATGGTTCCGCGTCGGCGGTGTGAAAATTTGTGGGCCCTGTCGCGCCGCGTGCGACCGACGGGTCCGGCCGGGCGGCGAAACGGCCGCCGTCGGGCGGCCGGAGGGCGCCGAACCGTTCCGGATCTCACGGAATGTCCCGGCTTTTCCGGACCGACTCGCATGTGCTCACGCGAACATCCGGCACCCTACCGCCCCCTCGTCGCACAAGAAGTCAGTAGGATCACGCGGCGGCCTGCGTCCGCCTGACACGGGGTGGCGGACGGTACTTTCCCGGGGCCGGCAAGGGAATTGGTGAGCAGTGAGCCACATCGTCGTGAAGCGCCCTCCCCGGGCCCTGCCGTCCGAGGTGCCCACGGGCGAGATCGTCGTGCAGCCTCCGCCGGAGTTGCCCCGGGGCAACCAGGAGAGCGTGCTGATGCAACTCCTGCCCACCCTGGGCATGGGCGGCTCTGTCGTCTTCTTCTTCACGAGCGGTCAGCCGTTCATGAGGATCATGGGCATGGTCATGATCGCCTCGACGATCGCCATGTCCGTCGCGATGGTGATCCGCTTCCGCCGCGGCAACCAGGGGCAGTTGGCGGACCTGCGCCGGGACTATCTGAGCTATCTGAGGCAGACCCGGGTGCGGACGGTCGACACCGCGAGGGCGCAGCGGGACGCGCAGTACTACCTGCACCCCTCCCCCGAGCAGCTGTGGGCGCTGGTCGCCGAGGGCAGCCGGGTGTGGGAACGGCGCCCCGGTGACGAGGACTTCGCCCAGGTCCGCATCGGCCTCGGCGCCCAGTCGCTGGCCACTCCGCTCGTCACCCCCGAGAGCGGTCCCGTCGAGCAGCTGGAGCCGCTGACGGCGGGCGCGCTGCAGCGCTTCCTCGCCGTCCACAGCACCCTGGACGCCCTGCCGATGGCGGTCTCCCTGCGTGCCTTCTACCACGTCACCGTGAGCGGCGATCCGCAGTCGGTACGGTCCTCCGCACGCGCCATGGCGGGTTCGCTGGCCGCGCTGCACTCCCCGCAGGACCTGATCCTCGTGGTCGCGGCGGGCCGGGAGGAACTCCCGCACTGGGAGTGGGCCAAGTGGCTGCCGCACGTGCAGGCGCCGGGCACGGTCGACGGCGCGGGCAGCCGCAGGCTGATCGGTGCTGACACGCGCGAGTTGGAGGAACTGATCGCCTCCCGGCTCACCGGCCGTCCGCGGTTCCACCCCAACGCGGCCCCGCTGGCGGAGGAACCGCACATCGTCGTCGTGCTCGACGGCGTCTCCCTGCCGCCCGACTCGTTCCTGGCCAATCCGGAAGGGCTCCAGGGTGTGACGGTCCTGGAGGTCGTCCCCGGCGAGCTGACCGGGCCCGGCGGCGAGCTCTCCATCGTCGTGGAACCGGGCGTGCTGCACCTGGAGTCGGGGCACGGGGCGGTCTACGAAGGGACGCCCGACGCGCTGTCGTACGAGTCCGCCGAGGTGCTCGCCCGGCAGTTGGCGCCGCTGCGCATGGCCTCCGGTGGGGACGACGACGAACCCCTGCTGGCCAACCTGGAGTTCACCGACCTGCTGAGCCTCGGTGACGCGGCCTCGGTCGACCCCCTGCGCACCTGGCGGCCGCGCTCGATGGCGGAGCGGCTTCGGGTGCCGATCGGCGTCGGCGAGGACGGCCGTCCGGTGATGCTGGACCTCAAGGAGGCGGCGCAGGAGGGCATGGGCCCGCACGGCCTGTGCGTGGGCGCGACCGGTTCCGGCAAGTCCGAACTGCTGCGCACCCTGGTGCTGGGCCTCGCCGTCACCCACTCCTCGGAGACCCTGAACTTCGTCCTCGCCGACTTCAAGGGCGGTGCCACCTTCGCCGGCATGGCGCAGATGCCGCACGTCGCGGCCGTGATCACCAACCTGGCGGACGACCTGACGCTGGTCGACCGCATGGGCGACTCCATCCGCGGCGAGCTGAACCGCCGCCAGGAGATGCTGCGCGACGCCGGAAACTACGCCAACATCCACGACTACGAGAAGGCGCGTGCGGCCGGCGCCGCGCTCCAGCCGATTCCCTCACTGGTCCTGGTCATCGACGAGTTCAGCGAACTGCTGACCGCCAAGCCGGACTTCATCGAGATGTTCGTGCAGATCGGCCGCATCGGACGCTCGCTCGGCGTGCACCTGCTGCTGGCCTCGCAGCGCCTGGAGGAGGGCCGGCTGCGCGGCCTGGAGACGTATCTGTCGTACCGCATCGGCCTGCGCACCTTCTCGGCCGCGGAGTCGCGGGCGGCGCTGGGCGTGCCCGACGCGTACACGCTGCCCAACGTGCCCGGTTCCGGCTTCCTGAAGTTCGGCACGGACGAGATGCTCCGGTTCAAGGCGGCGTACGTCTCCGGCGTCTACCGTTCCTCCCCGCAGCGGGCGGCCGGCGGCGGCCCGCTGCCGCTGGACCGGCAGCCGGTGCTGTTCACGGCGGCCGAGGTGCCGGTGCGGTACGTGCCGGTGCCCCAGCAGCGCCCCTCCGGGGACGACCCCGAGGTCGACGAGGCCCTCGCCGACACCGTCCTCGACGTCATCGTGCGCCGGCTGGAGGCACAGGGCCCGGCGGCCCACCAGGTGTGGCTGCCGCCGCTGGACAGCCCGCCCTCGCTCGACTCGCTCCTGCCGGGCCTCACGGCCGTACCGGGCCGCGGACTCACCCAGCCGGGGTACGAGGGCGCGGGCCGCCTGGTCGTCCCGGTCGGCCTGGTCGACAAGCCGTTCGAGCAGCGCCGGGACGCCCTGTGGGTGGACTTCTCCGGCGCCGCGGGCCACATGCAGATCCTCGGCGGCCCGCAGTCCGGCAAGTCGACCCTGCTGCGCTCGCTGATCTCCTCCTTCGCCCTCACCCACACCCCGCACGAGGTCCAGTTCTACGGCCTCGACTTCGGCGGCGGCGGCATGGCCTCGCTGGCCGGACTGCCGCACGTCGGCGGAGTGGCCTCCCGGCTGGACCCGGAGCGGGTGCGGCGCACGGTCGCCGAGGTGTACGGCGTGCTGAACCGCCGCGAGGAGTACTTCCGCTCCGCGGGCATCCCCTCGATCACCGAGTTCCGGGCCCGGCGCGCCAGGGGCGACATCTCGGTCACCGACCAGCCGTGGGGTGACGTCTTCCTCGTCATCGACGGCTGGGGCAACTTCCGCGCCGACTACGAGGCACTCGACCAGGTGATCCACGAGATCGCCGCCCGCGGACTCGGCTACGGCATCCACCTGGTCCTGACGGCCTCGCGCTCGATGGAGGTCCGGGCCGCCCTCAAGGACCACCTGATGAACCGCCTGGAGCTGCGGCTCGGCGACACGATGGACTCCGAGGTGGACCGCAAGGCCGCCGCGAACGTCCCGACCGGTGTGCCCGGTCGCGGCCTGTCACCGCAGAAACTGCACTTCATGGCGGCGGTGCCGCGCATCGACGGCCTCGCCTCCGACACCGACCTCGCCGACGCCACCCAGGCGCTGTCCGCGGAGGTCTCCCGCCACTGGGAGGCCCCCGGCGCCCCCGAGGTTCGGCTGCTGCCGCGCGAGTTCCCGGCCGCGCAGCTGCCCTCGGGCGGCCGGTTCCCGCAGCGCGGGGTCGCCTTCTCCCTCGACGAGAACAACCTCGAACCGGTGTTCCTCGACTTCGAGCAGGATCCCTTCTTCCTCGTCTTCGGCGAGAGCGAGTCGGGCAAGTCCAACCTGCTGCGGCTGCTGATCAAGCAGCTCACGGAGCGTTACGCGGGCGACGACTGCAAGTTCTTCGTGGTCGACAACCGGCGCTCCCTGCTGGGCGCGACCCCGCCCTCGCACCTCGCCGAGTACATCCCCATGTCCAACGCCATGGACCACCACATGTCCGCGCTCGCCGACCTGATGAAACGCCGGTCGCCGACCGCCGACGTCACGGCACAGCAACTCCGGGACCGCAGCTGGTGGCGTGGACCGACCGTGTTCGTCGTCATCGACGACTACGACCTCGTGGCCACGTCCAGCGGCAACCCGCTGGCCGGACTGACCGAGCTGCTCCCCTTCGCCCGCGACGTCGGCGTCCGCTTCATCGTCGCCCGCTCGACGGCCGGCGCCGGGCGCGCCTCCTACGAGGCGTTCATGCAGCGCATCAAGGAACTCGGCGCGCAGGGCGTGGTGCTGGCGGGCGACCCGGGCGAGGGCGACCTCCTCGGCGGGGTACGGCCACGGCCGATGCCCGCGGGGCGGGGAATCTTCGTGTCGCGACGGCGGGGGAAGCCGTTGGTTCAGGTGGGGTTGTTTCCGGACGAGATGGACTGAGATCTCGTCGTACCCGAGTGGCGGGTTGCCGTATCCGGCGGGCTGGTTGTCGTATCGGGTGGGCCGCGTTGTCGTCGGAAGGGGCCTGGAGGGACACAGAGTTGGTCGGCGTAGGGATCTTCGTGCTCCTGTTGGCCCTGGTACTGGCCGGGCTCGGCTCGGCCGACCAACGAGCCCTTTGGTGGCGCTTCCAGGCCAAACGGTTCCGGGACCCGGCAGCGAACGAGCCGTCGGACTCGGCATATCGGTCGCAACGGGTCCTGGTCTTGCTGTGTGCGGCAGTCATGGTGGGCATGGCGACATGGACGTTTTTGCTGGCTCTGGATGCGTGAGACAACGCCGGTGTCCATTTTTGGTGGCTGCTGGGACCGACGCGTCCGATGTGCGGGTTTCATGGGGCCACAGGGATACGGGGACAACCCGGACACGGGGAAGGATTCACGCATGGCGTGGGACGAGTGGGAGCAGCTCAAGAGCGCGGCGGCGGAGCAGCCGACACGGATGCAACTCAACCAGTATCCGGCCGACCAGGGTGGGGACGGCACTCAGGGCGACCTCGTAATGGGGCATCAGGATCTTGAGGCGGTCGGCAAGGCGGCCCATGCCCTGTTCGATGACTTCACGACCTACAGCGGACACGCGCGCGTGGCATCGGCGGCGGCCGCTGGCGGACTCAAGGGCGAGGGTTTCGCGCTGGGGGCCGCGCTCGATCACGTGACAGAGCGCTGGAGCAAGCAGTCGAAGACCCTGCTGGACGCTTGCGCCCACATCTCCAACCACCTGCGGTTCACCAAGAACCAGCACGTCGCCGACGACTCGTACATCTCCGGCACGGTCAGCAGCATCGCCCTTCTGGACGAGGGCTTCGACGACCGGAAGGGCCACTGACACCGATGGACCTCGACGCCCTGCGCTACGGCGATTTTTCCAAGCTCGGTGAAGCGGTCACCGACTGGGAGCAGATGACGAAGAAGCTCGCGGACCTGCAGAGAGACGCCGAGAGCAACCTCAAGGCGAAGGCGGACAAGGCCAAGTGGGCTGGCGTCAACGCCACCGTAACCCGGGAGTTCATCACCAAAACCGCAGCCGAGTTCGCCGATGCGCACACCCAGGCCGACTCCATCACCAAGATCCTCAGCGACACTCGCGGCGAACTCATCGGATTCCGGTCCCAGTTGATCGAAGCCATCACCCGAGGTGCCCAACAGCACCTGACGGTGATCGACACCGGCGCGGGCACATTCACCGTCACTGACAGCATCCGGCCGGACTGGGCGTCCGACCCCAGCGGGAAGACCGGCGCGACGGACCAAAAGGCGGTGGACGGCCTCCGCAACGAGATCCAGGGCATCCTGAGCAAGGCGACACAGAGCGACAACAGCGCCGCGAAGGTCCTGCGGCTCCTCGTCGATCAGGCCAAGTACGGCTTCGCCGATGCCTCCTATACTGACCGGGACTCTGCGGCCAAGGCCGTCGCGGCGGCGGAAAAACTGGCCAAGATGGCCAAGAATCCCGCCGACATGAGCCTCCACGACATCGCGGACTTCAACCGCACGATGGAGCTGTACAACGGCGACTCCCTGTTCGCGGAGCAGTTCGCGTCCCGACTGGGTCCCAAGGGAACGCTCCAGTTCTGGACCGAGATGACCCACGCCCACGCTGGGGCCAGGGACACGGAACTGGACACGATGAAGAGCCTCCAGAAGAACCTGAGCCTGACTCTGGCGACGGCGTCCTTCTCCGACTCCGAAGCCATGCAGGAATGGAAGAAGGACCTCATCGCAGAACGGAACACCAACTTCCGCGCTGCCGGCTCGGTCAACCCGATCGGGGCACTCGGCTCGCAGGTCATCAGCAGCCTGCTCCGAGAGGGCCCGTACGACACCGAGTTCCTGGACGACTACCGGGAAGAGATCTTCAAGGCGGACAAGGGAGCGGGGGACGCGGGCACGCGTGACCTCTGGGTCAAGGGGTACGACGCCCTGGACCTCGTCTTTGGTGACGGCAACGGTCGGGATCCGCTTAACGGACTGTTCGAAGGTCTCTCCCACAACCCCGAGGCAGCAACGAACGCGTTCGAGTCCAAGGCGGACCTGGACCACATGCTGGGCACCACGGTGTACACCGATCGAGGGGAGTCTTTGGGGCGGGCGCTGGAGGCCGCCACGACCGGCGCGTCCGCGGGCGACACGACCCAGCAGGCCCCGCCGCACAGCGAGACACAAGTACGCATCATGAAGAACATCATGGAGGCTGTCGCGCAGCCAGGCGGGGGCGCGGCCCTTGTGAGTAAGGGGCTTGGAGACAGCTTCGGCAATATGGCGGCCTCCTACATGCCAGAGATCAGCCAGACACTCGCTGGTCATGGCGCGGAACCGATCTTCCTAACGAACAGTGACGACCCTGATGGCCTGGAGGAGGTCCGGGATGTCGTCAGGTTCCTCTCCGCGGTGTCCACCGATCCAGACGGAAGAGCAGGGATCGTCCTCGGAGAGAGCATCTACACCAGCACGCTCCTCGAAGCGCACCTCACGGATCCGGCCTTGTTCGACGGCTCCCAGGAGCAAGTCCTCACGGACATCGGCAAGAACGCGGGGACCATCGAGGGCATCGTTGCTCATTCCCTTGCGGACGATGAAGTGCGCGCAGCCGTCAAGGGCGAGACGGAGTACAACAACGCCCTAAAGGCGAAAGGAGACTTCGCCAAGACCTGGGTCGCGATCGGCCTGGCCAACATGTCCGTACCCGACGCGTACGGAGGAGCGGCGATGGGGGCCGCGGGCGGAGGAATGCTCGGAGCTATCGCCGGGTTGGCAGTCGACCGCGTACTCGAGGGCCAGCAACTCGAGGGCACCAAGGACCGGGCCCTCTACGACAGCGCCAAGGACTTCTACAATTCACGCGACTCAGTGAGTCAGCAGGCGCAATGGGCTGCAGCGGACACTATCGACCGGAACAACCTGGACCTACCCGAACAAGGCACTCAAGACCTGATCCGTGACGCTGTGAATGAGGGTTATGACGCCAGCGATGATCTACTGAAAAGAACGAAGGAGCGCCCCTGATGGACAAGTCGACGTGGAGTCCAGAAAGAATCGCCACATGGAAAAGCGGGAAAGGCTTCCTGTTCTGCCTCGCAGTTCTGAGTCTCCTGGGTGGCGCCACATGGATCTTCTTTGTCAAGGGCCTTTATCTACTCCCTGAGAAAATGTGTGACGGTGCGCTCAAGCGGAGCGCGGTCACTCAGATTCTGCCACATTCGCGATCGGCGAACGATGGCTCCAATCGTCGAGGCACCGGGGACGACTTCAGCTCTTCCTGCTACGTCACCACAAGCAACGATTCATCCATCTCTGGCCAAGCGGATATCCGACCGCTTTCCAAGGATAAATGGCTCGAAAGCTATCAGAGTGGCGGTAGAGACAACCGGATCGTCCATGTCTCCGTCCAAGGCATAGAAGCTGTGGCTCAACTCGATCCCGAGGACATCGCCGCAGGGGTGTACGTGCCCTGCGTTCCTCGCGTCGCCCCTTCCTACAACGCCTCTGAGGTTTACGCAGTCATCGCTGAGGTGGGGGTCGCCGGAGACACCAAGGTCACCGGCGCGGCACTGCGACAGGCTCTGACCGATATCGCCTATCGCCTCACCGAGCGCGCCTACGAACTGGCCGAGTGCAAGGACCCGCGCGACTTCCCAAAGGAACTGCCCCACTACGAGGAGGACTGATGACGGCGAAGAGATCATCAAGAACTTCGACGGACGCGGTCGCGTACATCTGCAGTTCGCCCGGAATACGAGTGCCGAGCGATGCCGCCGCATGATGCAAATCGCCCATGCACCTGGCTACAAGCCGTTGTTCACCGACACTCTCGGTCGCAGGGAATTCCCCCGTCACTACGAACGCGACGATCCCCCGCAAGCCCGTCGCCGGGCCGAGCAGACCCTCGCTCGTTTGCACGCGGGCGGCCCAGTGCAGCCACACATCCAGGAACTCCCGCCCCCGTCTCACTCTTCCTCTTATACCAACCTGACGCTACCACCGACGCTAGAGACGCAGCACCCGCTGGTGACCTCACCTC
>NZ_JARGEF010000142.1:0-20982 GCF_033794725.1 Streptomyces sp. ID05-39B
CCCCACGCGCATCCCCGCACCCTCCCCGCACGCAGCGCCGCACCAGTCCCGTCACGCATCCACGCCGAGGCCATTGCCCGGTGCCGCGCTCTATGGCTAGCCTGTGTTCGTCATGCCGATCGTCTGTTGAAATTTCGAACGCAGGCTCAAACGAACCAAGGGAGGGAGCCGGCCGTGGGACGACTCGTACCTGCCGTTACCCGGGCTCTCGACATTCTCGAGCTCTTCCTCGACGGGGACGGGACCCTCTCCGCCCCTGACATAGTGCGCCGGCTCCAGCTGCCGCGCACCACCGTGCACGAGCTGGTCACCACGCTCGCCGCCCGGTCGTACATCGTCACCGTGCCCGGACAGCCCGGACGCTACCGCCTCGGCGTGCGGCCGTACCAGCTCGGCAGCCGGTACGCCGAGCAGCTCGACCTGGCCGCCGAGGGCCAGCAGGTCGCCCGGACCGTGGCCGAGACGTGCGACGAGACGGTCCATGTGGCGATCCTGGAGGGCACGGACGTCATCTACATCGCCAAGGTCGACTCCACGCACGCCGTCCGCATGGTGTCGGCGGCGGGCCGTCGCCTCCCCGCGCACTGCACCTCCGTGGGCAAGATGCTGCTCGCCTCCCTCCCCGACGCCGAGCTGACCGCGCGGGTCCCCGACGACGCCGACCTGATCGCGATGACGCCCAACAGCATCACCGAGCCTGACGCGCTGCGCGAGGCCCTGGCGGAGATCCGGGAGCGGGGCATCGCGGTGGAGAACCGTGAGTCGAACCCGGACGTCAGCTGCGTGGCGGCCCCGGTGCGCGACCGCACCGGCCGGGTCGTGGCCGCGCTGTCGATCTCCGTGCCCATGATCCGCTGGAGCGACGACCGGCGCATCGAGCTGGAGCAGCTCGCCGCCAAGGGCGCGGCGGAACTGTCGGAACAACTGGGCTACCGGAGCGTGGCATGAGACACGTGTTCGACGTCGCCGTCCGGGCGGAGGCCACCCTCGGCGAGGGTCCCACCTGGGACCCGGCCACCGGCCGCCTCCTCTGGCTCGACATCCTCGGCTCGCGCCTGCACAGCTACGACCCCGCGACGGGCCGTCGCGGGGTCCGCGTCACCGAGCAGCACGTGGGCGCGGCCAAGCCGCGTGCGGGCGGCGGCCTCGTCCTGAACCTCCGGGACGGCGTGGGCCTCCTGGACGAGGACGGGAGCTTTTGCTGGCTCCACCACGAGCCGGTCCCGGGCCGCCGCGCCAACGACGCGGCGGTCGCGCCCGACGGCTCGCTCTGGGTCGGCACGATGCGGTACGACGAGGCGCCGGGCGGAGGAACGCTGTCCCGTGTCACCGGGGACGGTTCGGTCTCGGTGGTCCTCGACGACGTCGCGGTGAGCAACGGGACGGGCTGGAGCCCTTCCGGCACGCTGATGTACTACATCGACTCCCCGACCCGCCGCGTCGACGTCCTCGACCACGCCGACGGGCGGGTGACGAACCGTCGCCCCTTCGTCGAGATCGAGGACGGCGCGGGCTTCCCCGACGGGCTGACGGTCGACGCGGACGGGTGTGTGTGGGTGGCGTTGTGGGCGGGCGGAGCGGTGCGCCGGTACACCCCTGAGGGTGTGCTGGACCGCGTGATAGAGCTGCCGACTCCGCTGGTGACGGCCTGCGCGTTCGGCGGCGCCGGTCTGACGGATCTGTACGTCACCACCGCCCGGGTGGGCCTGGAGGCCCCCCATCCGCTGTCGGGCTCCCTGCTGGTCGTCCCCGGCGCGGGGCAGGGCGTGGCCCAGCCGGCGTTCAGCGGCTGAGGGGACGCGGCGGGGGTGGGGCCGATCCGCCCCCACCCCGCCCTTCCTCAGTTCCCCGGCCCTCGCGCGAACTCCGTCACCGGAGTTGCCGCAGCACCGCCCGCTCCGCCTCTGTCAACGGCGGCCCCGCCGCGGCCGGCAGCGACGGGCCGTTCAGGGTGGCCAGCAGGGCCGGCGGGCGCAGCAGCCGCTCCGGGCCCGCCGTGAGGCTGGTGACGTCCCAGAGCGCAGACGCCGCGGCGTACGACCCGGTGGCCGTGCGGACCACCCGCCGGGTGAATCCGGTGACCAGCCGGTCCGCGACGGTCGGGGCCCCGCCGCGCGTCCCGGGGAACCAGACGTCCTGGCTGACCGCCATCGTCCAGGCGGCCTCGACCGACGCCGCCGCCCCCCGCTGCACCCGCCGGGCGAGCCCCGCCGAACCGACCCCGCCCCGCCGCAGTTCCCGGTGCAGCACCTGCGCGCCGAGCGCGGCCACCGACATGCCCTGTCCGTACGCCGGGTTGAAGGTGGCCAGCGCGTCGCCGAGCGAGACGAACCCCTCGGGCCACTCCCGCATCTTCTCCAGGTAGCGCCGCTGGTTGCTGGTGCTGCGGCTGACGTGGATGTCGGTGAGCGGCTCGGCGCCGGAGATCAGCTGCCCGACGAGGGGATGCGGCAGATCGAGGGTGTACCGGAGGAACCCGTCCGGGTCGGACGGCGGTTCGCCCCCGCCGCGTGTCCCGGCGAGGCTGACCATCCACCGGTCGCCCTCGATGGGCAGCACCATGCCGCTGCGTCCGGGCAGCCCCTGGTACGGGTCGGCCTGGATGATGGTGAGCGGGAACCGCCCGGCCCCTTCGGGGGTGCGGTAGATCCGGGTGGCGTTGACGAGGCCCGCGTCGACCGTCTTCTCCCGGACACCGTAAATGCCCAGTCCGGACAGCCAGTTGACGACCCGCGACCCACGCCCGCTCGCGTCGACCACGAACTCGGCGTCGATCACCTCGTCCCCGTCGGGCGTGGAGACCCGTACGCCCGTGACGCGCTCCGCGTCGCCGGTGAGGGCCAGCGCCTGACCCTTGCGGACCTGGGCCCCGGTGTTGGCCAGTACGGCGCCGCGGACCGCCCAGTCGAGCAGCGCCCGGCTGCAGGTCATCATCCGTGGGCCTTCGCGCCGCCAGCGCCGCATCCAGCCCTCGGGGGTGAGGGCGATCACGCCGGAGCTGAGGGATATCTCGCGGGCCCCGGCGGCGAGCAGGTGCTTGCGCATGCCGACGCCCGGCACGAGGTCCTCCATGGCGGCGAGCCCGCCTGCCATGAGCAGGTGGGCGTGCCGGCCCTGCGGCAGGCCCTTGCGGTGCTCGGGCCCGTCGGGGAGGTCGTCCCGTTCCAGCACGGTCACCTCGTCCACGACGGTGGACAGGGCCGCCGCGGCCAGCATGCCCGCCAGGCCGGCACCGATGACGACAGCTCTACGGGACATGGGGCTCCTCGTACTCGGCCACGAAGGCAGGCAGGCAGACAGGCAGGGCAGAACGGCAGACAGGCAGCAGATGACGGACGGTCAGGAGGTCAGGAGGGCAGGTGGGTCAGGCGGGTCACGGAGAGCCGGGCCGGGCCGGGCAGGCATCACGAAGGCGGACTCTCAGCCGCCATGGATGGCTTCACCGTACCTTCACCGACCGGGCCCTGGGCCGGAGTCCGGGCCAGAGCCTGGGCCAGCTCGACCAGCCCGGCGGTGCCGGACACCTCCGTGGCGTGCAGCCGGTGGGTGCTCGGCGTCGCGCACGGCGCCTCGTGCGCGGCGGCCCGCCGGGCGGCCTCGGCGAGCATGGCGGCCTCCGCGGCGACCCGAGCCTCGTGCGCGGTACGGCGCTCGCCGAGGGCGGCGGCGAGCACCCGCGACCGTACCCGGTCGTCGAAGTAGGGGGCGAGGGCGAGCAGCGCGTCGTGGATGGCGACCTCCCGCCAGTGCAGCCGCTCCTCCGGCAGCCGCCACCAGGACACGGGCGGCTTGGGCGCCACCGACACGAAGCCCACGCGGGTCCACAGGGGGCGCAGCCGCCGGTGGTCGCGCAGTCCGCGCCCGTGCGCGACGGCGGCCGGCAGCAGCCGGGGCAGGACATAGCCGACGGAGAAGAGCAGCGCGGCGAGGGCGGCCATCGGCGGGGCGACGTTCGTGGAGAGGAAGTCGAGGTCGTGTCCGGTCCAACGGGCCACGACGGCCGTGTACTTGGTCAGCTGGAAGCCGAGCAGGTCCAGCAGCGCGCCGACGATCATCAGCAGCAGCCCGGCCCGTAGCAGCCCGGTGACCTCGCGTGCCCACTTCAGGCAGACCACGGCCATCGCGACGATGGCGGCGGTGTGTCCGAGCAGGTAGAGCACGATCATCTCGCGCATGTACGGCGTGTTCGCGTAGTAGGTGTCGAGGTCCGTGAGCCGTTCGGTGGGCGCGTCGGCGAGCGTGAACAGCACGATCAGGGTCACGATCAGCGGCGCGTACACGGCGATGCGGCGCAACACCTGGCGCCGTACCCGCTCGGGCGGCCCGCCCCGCCAGTAGGCGAGCAGGACCAGCACCGAGCAGCTGTACGCCGAGAGCATGCCGTACGTCAGCGGGGCGCCGAAGTTGGGGATGCCGGTGAGGTCGTTGACGGCGGCCAGGGTGACCGGCGCCGAGCAGACGAAGACGACCGCGCCGAGGATGATGGTGACGCAGGTGGAGGCGGTGAGGGGGTTGGGCGAGGCCGACCCGGGCCGGCGGAACAGCACGGCGGCGGAGAGCAGGAGGACGGCGCCGGCGAGGTAGACGACGAGGCTCACGGCGTCGACCGCCTCTCGGCCACGACCGCCGCTTCCGCTTCCGCAGGGACTTCCGCACGGACTTCCGCCGAAGCCTGCGCCGCGGCGGCCCGGACGAGCGGCTCGCCGGCCAGCGCGTCGGCGATGCGCACCAGCGCGGCCGGGTCCGTGGCCCGCTCCAGGAACCAGTCGGACGCCCCGAGACCGCCGCTCCCGCTACCGCCACCGGTGGGCGCGGCCGGCCCCGCCTGGGCCTCCCGTCGTACGGCCGCCGCGATGACGGTCGCCCAGGCCGTCGCGGCGGCCCGCTCCGCGTCACCGCTGCGGTGCAGCGCGGCCCGCAGCGTCACCTCGTACAGCTGACGGTCGGCATAGGCGTCCAGGTAGGTCAGCGCGTTGTGGATGCTGGTCCGGCGCCACACGAGCCGGGTGGCGGGCCGGGCCCAGCGGGGCGGGGGCAGCCGCAGGGCGTGGCGGGTGAGGACGCCGTCCAGTTCGCGTTCCAGGGGTTCGAGGCGGGCGTAGGTGCGCCGGGTCCGCCGCCATTCGGTGAGCCGGGGGCCGGCCAGCGGGACGAGGACGCCGACGACCGTCAGGAGCGCGCCGAGTCCGGCCGCCGCCGGGGAGGCCCTGGTGACCAGGGAGGACCAGTCGTGGCCGGTCCAGCGGGCGGCCACGGCGGCGAGCCTGGCCAGGCTGTACACGGTCCCGCAGAGCGCGCCGAGGCCGAGCGTGACGAGGCCCGTCCGCAGCCGGCCGCGCACCTCGCGCGCCCAGCGCAGGGCGGAGACGGCGGTGACGCCGGCGGCGGCCAGATGCCCGAGCAGGTAGAGCAGGATCATCTCGCGGAGGTAGGGGGTGTCGGCGTAGTAGGTGTCGAGGTCGGTGCGCCGCTCCACGGGCGCGTCGCCGAGCACGAACATCGTGGCGATGCCGAGGACGAGCAGGGTGTACGCCAGGATCCAGCGCCGGGCGGTCCGGCGCACCCGCGGGCCGCCACGCCAGTGCACGATCAGCACCTGGGAGGCGGCGCTGTAGCCGGTGATCGCGGCGTACGTCAGTGGCGCGGCCAGGTTGGGCACCCCGCTGAGCCGGTTGACGGTGCCGACGATGGGCGGGGCCCCGAGAAAGAAGCAGAGCCCGGCCAGGCCCAGCACCGCGCAGATGGAACGCAGGTAGGGGTCGTGCCGGTGGCGCAGCAGGTCGGGGGCCCGAGCCAGCAGGCCGAGCCAGAGGGCGGCGGCGCTGAGGTAGTGGGGCAGACCGTTCATCTTCGGGTCCCCCGGTAGTTGAGGGCCGCGCCGATGCGTCCGGCGATGTCCTGGGTGTCGTCGCCGCGGTCGGCGTACACGGAGTCGGCGGAGGCCTCCAGCCAGGTGCGCAGCCGACGGCCCATCAGCATGCCGAAGCGGTCCGCCTCCTGCTCGTCGGAGAGGGTGAAGTCGGTGCGGGCGGCGGCGGCCGGGGCGGCACCGGGGACGGCGTCGGCCTGGCGGCGGTGCATGTGCCACACCTCGTGGCAGAAGATCACGATCTGGTGCCAGACGGCGGCCCGTTCGTCGATGACGACGTCGTCGTGGTTCTCGCCCTCCAGCCAGAGGCCGCTGGCGGTGTGCGGCGGGAACACCGCCCGGTGCACGACGATCTCGCGGCCCCGCCAGCGCGCGGCCGCCTCGACGACCGCGTCGAACA
The DNA here is from genome assembly GCF_033794725.1 of Streptomyces sp. ID05-39B. Taxonomy (NCBI): domain Bacteria; kingdom Bacillati; phylum Actinomycetota; class Actinomycetes; order Kitasatosporales; family Streptomycetaceae; genus Streptomyces; species Streptomyces sp. ID05-39B. Next base: position 6,270 of record NZ_JARGEF010000142.1, read on the forward strand.
GGACATCGGGCTCGGCCGGGACCGGCACGCGGATGGGAGTGATGAGCGTGTCGGCGAGGCGACGCATCTCCCTGTTCGTACGCACGGTTCTCCCCGTGGCTGTGCGGGTCTTCCGGTCCGTGCAATATGCCAGGACCTGTGCCGTGCAATATGCCAAGACCTGTGCCGTTTCAGCTACCTCGGCCTCCGCGGAGGGGAGAATTCGGCGCGAACTAGGCGGGGAGGAACCGGCTGTAACGGGTGAACGGGATACGGCGCTCCGGCACCCGTGGCCGAAAACCCCCGCTGCCCGGCGCCAGAACCCTTCCTCCCGCCCGGAACGACCCGGGTCCCGCCCGCGAGTTCCGGCCTTTGTCGGCGGGTGTGCGGGGCCGGTGAACACCAGGTGGAGGAGGCGCGCGCACGCCTGCCGGGCGGGCGTGCTCGACACGCCGCTCCCGGCCCCGCTAACGCTCGCTGTCCCCATGCCCCACGGGGTCCCCGGCCCGCCCTCCGTCCGCAGAAGCCGCAGAAGCCGCGGCCCGCTCCCGCACCGCCCGCACCTCGTCCGGATGCCCCAGTGCACGCGACACCGCCCCGATGTCCCGCAGCAGATCGGTCGTGTCGGCTGCGCCGGAGCCGGAGCCGGAGCCGGAGCCCGAGCCCGAGTCGCTGGGCGAACCGGCGACGGAACCCGGACGGCGGGAGCCGGAGTCGTCGCCCGCGCCGTCGGGTTCCCGCCCCTGGCTCCTCGCGTCGGCCGCGTCCAGCACGGTCACCGCGGCGGCCAGCGCCTTCGCCCGCTCCGGCGGATGACCGAGGGCGAGGGCGGCCTCGTACGAGCGTGCGCGCAGGTCCGCGTCGACGAACCGGGACAGGGCGAGCAGAGCGTCGCGGATGAACGTCTCCCGGCGGATCAGGCGCAGTTCGGGCGGGGTGCGCAGGACGCGGGGGACTCCGCCGCCGCTGCCCGCCTTCATCAGCCGGTACAGCGGCCGGAGTTCGCCGACGGCGTCGCGGATCTGCCGACGGTCGCGCAGGTACTGGCCGGTGTGCGGGAGGATGAACCCGACGGCGATCAGGATGGCGGACAGGCAGGCCAGCGGCGGCGCCACGGCCGTGCTCAGCCAGTCCAGCTCCCGTCCGGCCCAACGGCCGCCCACGGCGCTCAGCTTGGCCGCGTCGAAGGCCAACTGGAGGGCGTAGCCCACGCCGAGGAACTTCAGCCCCCAGCGGAGCAGGGAGTCGAGTCCGTCGGTGCGCACCCAGTTCCATACCAGCGCGTGGGTGATGAGCGTGGCCACGGTGTGCGCGAGCAGGTAGAGCACGATCATCTCGCGGGCGTACGGCGTGTTCGCGTAGTAGGTGTCGAGATCCCGCAGCCGTTCCTCGGGCATGTCGGCGAGGGCGAACAGGATCCACAGGGCGGCGATGACGGTGGCGTAGGCGCCGAGGACCCAGCGCATGGCGGCGCGGGTGCGGGGCGAGCGGTCGGACAGGCCGTTGCGCCAGGTGATGATCAGCAGCAGGCACGAGCCGCAGAACGCGGTGAGCAGGGAGTACACCCAGGGTCCGGAGATGTTGGGCACGCCGGTGACCCGGTTGACCCAGCGAATCGTCGACGGCGCGACGAACACGAACACCGACAGGGCGAGCACCAGCAGGCCGCCGACCGCGCGCAGCAGCGGGTCGGTCCAGAGCCGGATGATGCTGGGCAGCTTGATGGCGAGGGCGGCCGCCAGGATGCCGGCCGGGATCCACCAGAACGACGGGTACAACTCGTTGACGAAGCCGGCCGGTGTGAGGGCCTGCGGTTCGGTGAGCCGTGCCGCGGCGGGGGCCAGGTCGCTCACCGCCGGTCCGTGCCGTTGCGTCCCCGGTAGCCGAGGGACCGCTGGACGGGGTCGAGGGGAGCGGCGGCGGTGTCGTCGCCGCCGTGCAGCAGGGGCCGCAGCGTGGCGGCGAGCCGGTGGCCGAAGTCCTCGGCCTGGCCCTCGTCCTGGGCGCGGGAGCCGTTGCGGGCGGCGACCGCGAGGGCGAGGTCGCGCCAGGCGGGCCGTACGGCGAGCGCGCGGGCGGCTGCCGTGCCGGTGGTGCCGCGGTGGTCGTGCCCGGCGTGCAGGTGCCACAACTCATGGCCGAGGATGACGAGTTGCTGCACCTCCTCGGCCCGCTCCTCGACGATGACCAGGTCGAAGTGCTCGAACTGCACGCACAGCCCGGTCACTTCGATCTCGTCGGGGAACCGCTCGAAGCGCAGCTCGACGGGGCGCCCGCCGCGCAGCGCGGCCAGTTCCTCGCACAGTGCCTGGGACACCTCCCGCACTCCGGCCGGGGTCCGGGGCCGGGCACGCAGTGCGGCGGACAGTTCGCCGGCGAGGTGACGCATGGCGGGTCCGGTCCTCGCGCGCCGCAGCGCCGAGGCGATCCGGGCAGCCGTTCCGCGCACGCCCGCGATGTCCATCCGGTCCCCTTTCCCACCGCCTCGCGGCAGCCGGTTTCCGAGGCTACGCGGCCGGACGTGTCCCCGTCACGTGATGCCGGCCCGCAGTGGCGCCTTCACGGAAGCGGGAGCGGCGCCCTCCCGGAAACCTCCAGCCGCGCCCTCCCGGAAACCTCCAGCCGCGCCTTCACGGAAACCGGAGCCGCAGCGTTTCGGGAACGGGAGCCGCGCCCTCACGGAAACCGGAGCCGACGCGTTCGGAAGCGGAGGGCGCCGTCCCGGAGACCTGAGCCGCACCATTTCGGAAACGGGCTGCACCTTCACGGAATCCGGCGGCGCCTTCACAGAAAGCGCTATCAGACTTTCCGTCGAAAGTTGCCGGAAGTCGTGTCGGAACCATTGACGTGACGGCGCATCGAATTTACGGTCCCGTTCGAAGTTACGGGCATGATTCGAGATACCGAACAGTAAGGGCAGGGCATGGGACGACCTGACCTGAGTCGCAGGCGACTTCTGGCCGCCGCAGGCGGCCTGACCGTCGCGGGAAGCTTCGGCTTCGCGGCACTCGGAACCGGAGCCGACGCGCTCGCCTCCGGAGCGGACACCCGCGTGCGCTACTGGAACCTCTTCAGCGGCGGCGACGGATACAACATGATCGCGATGCTGGACACCTTCCGTGAGGACAACCCAGGCATCGACGTCAAGGACTCCACCCTCCAGTGGGGCAGCCCCTTCTACACCAAGCTCGCCATGGCCGCCGCGGGCAACCGCGCACCGGACCTCGGCGTCATGCACATGGGCCGCGTCACCGGCTTCTCACCCGGCCGCCTCCTGGACCCCTGGGATGTGCGGCTGCTCGCCAAGTACGGAGTGCGGGAAGCCGACTTCACCCCCGCGCTGTGGAAGCGGGGCGTCATCGACGGCAAGCTCTACGCCCTCCCGCTCGACATCCACGTCCAGCTCTGCTTCTACCGCAAGGACGTGCTGAAGAAGGCCGGCCTGCTAGGCGCCGACGGGCGGATGGTCCCGGTCACCTCGACCGACGAGTGGTTCGACGTGCTGAAGGAGGCCAAGAAGGCCACGAGGAAGGGTCTGCAGACCCTCGGACTGCACGCCAACGACCAGAACTTCATGTGGTGGTTCTTCGTCGCGTTCTACACCCAGCTCGGCGGCACCTACTTCAACGACGCCGCCACCGAGGTCACCTTCGACACCGACAAGGCCACCGAGGTACTGGAGTTCCTGCGCCGGCACGTCACCGAGGGCTACTCCACCGCGGGTGCAGCCGACGGCGAGCAGTTCATCAACGGCGCCCCCTTCACCTGGGAGGGCAACTGGTCGGTGCCCGTCTTCTCCGGCGCCGAGCTCGACTACGGCGCCACCCCGCTGCCGCCCGTCTTCGGCGAACAGGCCACCCACGCCGAGTCGCACTCCTTCGTCCTGCCGCACCAGTCCGAGCGCGGCGGCGCCACGAACGAGGCCGCCCACCAACTCGCCGCCTACGTCGTCCAGCACGCCCAGCAGTGGGCGGCCGGCGGCCACATCCCCGCCTACACGCCGACGTTGTCCACGGCCGCGTACAAGAAGCTGAGCCCACAGAACGAGTACGCCTCGGCGATGGACCACCAGGCCACCGAGCCGAAGGTGTGGTTCGCGGGCTCCACCGGCATCCTCGCCCAGCGCGTCGGCCCGATCGTCGTCTCCTCGACGATGGGCTCCGCCGAGCCGAAGGCCGCCGCCCGCCGGATGAAGGGCATGCTCACCGAGCTGCTCGCCTCGAAGAACCCCATGGACGGCAGAACCGCCGCGCAGGGAGGTGCGGTCGCATGACGACGACCGGCGCAGAAACCGTATTCCGTCCGGCGCGCGCGAGGACCGTCGCGCTGAGTACCACCGTCCGCCGCAGGCAGGGCTTCCAGCACGGCGGCTGGTTCGTCGCCCCGTTCCTGGTGCTGTTCGCGCTCTTCGTGATCTGGCCGCTGCTGCGCGGCGTGTACCTCAGTTTCACGGACGCCAACATCTCCGGCGACAGCACGAGCTTCGTCGGCCTCGACAACTACCGCGAGGCGGTCGACGACCCCCTGGTGTGGGACGCGCTCGGCCACAGTGGCTACTTCACGCTGCTCGTGGTGCCGTGCATCACCGTGCTCGCCTTCCTCCTCGCGATGCTCGCCCACCACATCGAGCGCGCCAAGTGGCTGTGGCGGCTCTGCTTCTTCGCCCCGTTCCTGCTGCCGTCCACGGTCGCCGCGAATCTCTGGCAGTGGCTGTTCAACCCCGGCACCGGAATGATCAACTACGTCTTCGGCATCGAGACGCCCTGGCTGACCGACAAGTCGTACGCCATGCTCGCCGTCGTCATCTGCACCCTGTGGTGGACGGTCGGCTTCAGCTTCCTGCTCTATCTCGCCGCGCTCCAGGGCATCCCCGCGCACCTCTACGAGGCCGCCAAGCTGGACGGCGCGAACGCCTGGCACCGCATGGTCCACATCACGCTGCCGATGCTGCGCAACATCACCGGGCTCGTCGTCGCCCTCCAGATCCTCGCCTCGCTCCAGGTCTTCGACCAGGCGGTCGTGATGATGGACTTCGGCACCGGACCCGAGGAATCGACCCGCACCTTCGTGCAGTACACCCTCGAAGAGGGCTTCACCAGCTACCGCGTGGGCTATGCCTCCGCGATCTCGATCATCTTCTTCGTGCTCATCGCGGCCGTCGCCCTCGCGCGGATGTGGCTGCTGCGCAACCGTGAGGAGGGCGGCAGATGACCACCGCCGCACAGACCGCCACGCAGACGGCCGCCCGGACCGCCGCACCGGCACCGGGCAAGCCCCGCAGGCGGCCCTGGACGCCCAGCCAGATCGTGCTCACCCTGCTCGGCGCAACCGTTTCCCTGGTGTTTCTCTCGCCGCTGGTCTGGGCGGTGTTCACCTCCCTGAAGGCGGAGACCGAGGCCGTCGAGGTGCCGCCGCACTGGCTGCCGAAGGACTGGACCGGCCAGGCGTGGTCGGCCATGTTCGAGTCCGGCAACATCACCAACTGGTTCGTGAACTCCCTCGTCGTCTCCGTCTGTGTGACGGCCGTGGTGCTCCTGGTGGCCGCGCTCGCCGGCTACGGCTTCGCCCGCACGGAGTTCCGCGGCAAGGGCTCCCTGATGGGCGTGGTGATGGCGGGCCTGATGGTCTCCCCGGCCGTGCTCGGCGTGCCCCTGTTCACCACCGTCCAGCAGATGGGCATGGTCGACACCTACTGGGGCATGATCCTGCCGCAGTGCGCGCCCGCCGCGATGGTCTACATCCTCTACAAGTTCTTCCAGGGCATCCCGCGGGAACTGGAGGAAGCCGCTTTCATCGACGGCGCGGGCCGCTGGCGGGTGTTCTTCACCATCGTGGTCCCGCTCTCCCGCCCCTCCCTCGCGGCGGTCGGCATCTTCACCTTCATCGCCTCGTGGAACAACTTCCTGTGGCCGTACATGGTGACCAACAACCCCGACCTGATGACCATGCCGAACGGCATCGCGACCGTCATGAACTCCTACGGCATCCAGTGGGCCCAGCTCATGGCCGGCGGCCTCATGGCGGGCCTGCCGCTGATCATCGTCTTCGTCTTCTTCCAGCGCCAGATCGTGGCGGGTGTCGCACACACGGGATTGGCGGGACAGTGACCCTGCGCACCACCCTCACCGCCGTGGCCACGGCGGCCCTCATGGCCCTGCTGCCCCACGCCGCCCAGGCCGCGGACAGCTACCCCGACCCCCGCCCCGTGACCGGCCAGCGGATCATCCACGACCCCACGGTCATCCGCCTCGCCTCGGGCGGCTACGCGGCCTATTCGACCGGCGGCGTCATCGGCGCCCGCCTCTCGAAGGACGGCAGGCAGTGGGACGACGCCGGCAACGCCTTCGCCGAGCCCCCGGGCTGGTGGTACGAGTACAACGACACCGGCGACCCCTGGGCGCCCGACATCTCCTACCGCGCCGGCCGCTACTGGCTCTACTACGCCGTCTCCTCCTGGGGCACCAACCACTCCGCGATCGGCGTGGCCACCTCCCCGTCCGGCCTGCCCGGCACCTGGACCGACCAGGGCAAGGTCTTCACCTCGGAGACCACCGACACCTGGAACGCCATCGACCCGGCCCTCGTCGAGGCCGACGGCAGGCTGTGGATGTCCTTCGGCTCGTACTGGTCCGGCATCCGCATGATCGAGCTGGACCGGCGGACCGGCAAGCCGAGCGCCTCGCAAGCCACCGTCCGCCACCTGGCCGCCCGCCCCGACCTGCCGTACGCGGTGGAGGGCCCGTACATCGTCAGGCACGGCCGCTACTACTACCTCTTCGCCTCGTACGACGCGTGCTGCGCCGGCGTGAACTCCACGTACAAGATCAAGGTCGGCAGGTCCTCGACGGTCACCGGCCCGTACGCAGACAGCAAGGGCACCCCGATGCTGGAGGGCGGCGGCGACCTGCTCCTGGAGGGCCACGGCCGGTACGTCGGCACGGGCGGCCAGTCGGTCTTCCGCGACCGGGGCCAGGACTGGCTGGCGTACCACTACTACGACGCCCAGGACGAGGGCACACCCAAGCTCGGGCTCAACCGGCTGGTCTGGACGAAGAGCGGCTGGCCCCGGGTGTCCTGAGAACGCGAAGCCCACGCGACCGGCCCGCGGCTCCCCGACCCCCTCGCGGACGGACCGCACCCGCAGACGAACGGCACCCACCCACACAGCCGCACCGCAGACGAACCGCACCCACCCGCAAAACCGCACCGCAGACGAACCGCACCGCAGACGAATCGCACCCCTCGGAAGGAAAAGATGCGACCCGCCCGCTTCACCCTCGACCCCGCCTTCACCGTCGGCCAGGTCAACCCCCGCCTGTTCGGTTCCTTCGTGGAGCACCTCGGCCGCTGTGTCTACACCGGTATCCACGAGCCCGGCCACGCCACCGCCGACGAGGCGGGCCTGCGGCAGGACGTCCTCGACCTCGTCCGCGAACTCGGCGTGACGGCCATCCGCTACCCCGGCGGCAACTTCGTCTCGGGCTACAAGTGGGAGGACTCCGTCGGTCCGGCGGAGAGCCGCCCGCGCCGGCTGGACCTGGCCTGGCACTCGACGGAGACCAACCGGTTCGGCCTCTCCGAGTACATCGCCTTCCTGAAGAAGGTCGGCCCGCAGGCCGAGCCGATGATGGCGGTCAACCTCGGCACCCGCGGCGTGGCCGAGGCCCTCGAACTCCAGGAGTACGCCAACCACCCCTCCGGCACGGCGCTTTCGGACCTGCGCGCCTCCCACGGCGACAAGGACCCCTTCGGCATCCGGCTGTGGTGCCTGGGCAACGAGATGGACGGCCCCTGGCAGACCGGCCACAAGACGGCGCAGGAGTACGGCCGGATCGCCGCCGAGACCGCCCGCGCGATGCGCCAGCAGGACCCCGGCGTGGAACTCGTCGCCTGCGGCAGCTCGGGCCAGTCGATGCCGACGTTCGCCGAGTGGGAGGCGACGGTTCTGCAGGAGACGTACGACCTGGTCGACCACATCTCCCTGCACGCCTACTACGAGCCCCTCGACGGCGATGTGGACTCCTTCCTCGCCTCCGCCGTCGACATGGAGTCCTTCATCGAGAACGTGGTCGCCACCTGCGACCACGTCGGCGCCCGCCTGAAGTCGAAGAAGAAGATCAACCTCTCCTTCGACGAGTGGAACGTCTGGTACATGTCCCGCTGGCAGGAGCAGGCGACGACGTTCGCGCAGGACGACTGGCCCGAGGCCCCGCGCCTGCTGGAGGACAACTACAGCGTCATGGACGCGGTCGTCTTCGGCTCGCTCCTCATCGCCCTGCTGCGGCACGCCGACCGCGTCGCCGTCGCCTGCCTGGCCCAGCTGGTCAACGTCATCGCGCCGATCATGACCGAGCCGGGCGGCGCGGCGTGGCGGCAGACGACGTTCTTCCCGTTCGCGCAGGCGTCCCGGTACGGGCGGGGAGAGGTGCTCGACGTCCGGGTGGACTCACCGACGTACCCGACGCAGAAGTACGGCGAGGCCGACCTGCTGCACGCCACCGCCGTGCGCGCGAAGGACGGCTCGGTGACGGTCTTCGCGGTCAACCGGAGCCGTACCGAGGCGATGCCCCTGGAGGTGGCCGTGGCCGGTCTCGGGGTCTCGCGGCTGGTCGAGCACAGCGCGCTCGCCGACGCCGACCCGGACGCCCGCAACACGCTGGAGGACCCCGAGCGGGTCGCACCGCACGTGGTGGACGGTACGGCGGTCTCGGACGGGACGCTGACAGCGACGCTGGAACCGCTTTCCTGGAACGTGATCCGGCTGGCCTGAACGGGACGGTGCCACCTGCCCCCACAATGTCGGTATGAGGATCTCGGCACGGGCGGACTACGCGGTGCGGGCGGTACTGGAACTGGCCGTACGGCAGGGCGGCGGCGACCCGGTGAAGGCGGAGACGATCTCCGCCGAGCAGGGCATCCCGCACAAGTTCCTGGAGGGGATCCTGGGTGACCTCCGGCGCGGCGGCATCGTCGAGAGCCGTCGCGGCGGAGGCGGCGGCTACCGGCTCGCCCGCGACCCCGCGCGGATCACCGTCGCCGACGTGATCCGCGCGGTCGACGGCCCGATCGTCTCCGTCCGGGGCGAACGCCCGACCGGACTGACCTACACGGGCACGGCGCGGCCCCTGCTGCCGCTGTGGATCGCGCTGCGCGCCAACGTCCGCAAGATCCTGGAGGGCGTCACGGTGGCCGACATCGCCGCGGACGCCCTCCCGGCCCCGGTCCGCGACCTGGCGGCGGAACCGGCTGCCTGGGAGAACCCCTAGGGCCTCTCGTTCGGATCATGCCGGGCTCGCGGGGCCTGGCACCGCACCTCGCCGCGTTGTCGTCGGTCCCCAGGGCTCCGCCCTGACTCCCTCCTCCGCCTTGCGATGCTCCCCCACTGCCGAAAGGCGTGGGAGGTACCCCCAGCACCAGACCCCGCTCCCTGATCCGGCCCGATCCAACCGAAAGACCCGGGAGCGCCGGGCGCTACTTGAGCTGTTCTGCGGTGTAGTAACCGGCCAGAACATAGCTGTAGTTGGACTTGTCGACGCTCGCCGGCTGGAGCAGGTAGGCGGGCACGTCCTTGACGCCGTTCTTGTAGCCCCTTCTGTTGTTGATCCTCGGCGTCCTGCCCTTGAGCAGGTCGTCGGCCATGTTGGCGGCGACGGTGGCGAGTTCGCGGAGGTCCTTGTAGACGGTCTGCGACTGCTCACCCGCGATGATCGACTTCACCGAGGCCAGTTCGGCGTCCTGACCGGTGACGATCGGGAGGTCCTTGCCGTTCGGGCCGTAACCGTATTCCTTGACCGCGGCCAGGACACCCAGGGAGATGCCGTCGTACGGTGAGAGGATCGCGTCGACCGTCTTGCCGTTGTACGACTTGGACAGGATGCGGCTCATACGCTTCTGCGCGGTCGCCCCGTCCCAGCGCAGCGTCGTGACCTTGTCGAGCGAGGTCTCGCCGGACCGCACGACCAGCTGCTTGCTGTCCAGGTACGGCTGGAGCAGGTGCATCGAACCGTCGTAGAAGTACCTGGTGTTGTTGTCGTCGGGAGACCCGGCGAACAGCTCGATGTTGAACGGGCCCTTGCCGTCCTCCAGGCCGAGCTTCTCGATGATGAAGCGGGCCTGCTGCCGGCCGACCTGCTCGTTGTCGAAGGAGACGTAGTAGTCCACGTTCGCGGAGCCGAGGATGAGCCGGTCGTAGGAGATCACCGGGATCTTGGCGTCGGCGGCCTGCTTGAGCACGCCGTTCAGCGACTTGTTGTCGATGGCCGCGATGATCAGCGCGTCGACGCCCTGCTCGACCAGCTCAGCGACCTGCGCGACCTGGGCTTTCGGGTCGTCGTCGCCGTAGACCAGCTTGGTCTTGTACCCCTTGGTCTCCAGGTCCTTGACGACGCTCTTGCCGTCGGTGAGCCAGCGCTCGGAGGCCCGGGTCGGCATGGCGATCCCGATGGTGCCGCCCGCCTTGCTGGAGCTGCTCTCGCTGGTCTCGCCGCAGGCGGACAGGGTGAGGGCGAGGGAGACGGCTCCGGCGATGGTGCCGAGGGCGGCTCTTCGAGTGCGCATCGTGATCGTTCCTTGTTCTTCTCGTCGTTGAGGGGGGTCCCGACGCGCCGGTGTCGTACCAGGGGGTACCGGGCGCGTTGGACTGAACGAAGTGGGGACGGGTGCGGCGGTGCGGCCTGGCATCCGGGTCTCGTCGACGCTCGTGATGCCTGTGCCGGCGTGGACCTGTGGGTACGCCGGGCCGTGCCACGGCATTCCGGCCAGGTGAGCGCTGGTTCCCGGTGGACCGGTAAGCGCTTGCCCTCCGTTGTTCGAAATCTCGTCACATGGTCGGAATGATGGCGTGACCCTAGGAGGGAGTGTGAAGAGTGTCAACGGGTCGAACAGGATTGATTACAGAGGGCAGTTGAGGTGAGGGGAGAAAAGGGTTACTCAGGGATACCGAAGTGCCGGTGTGATCGGGGCGGGGTGAATGGCCGAAGTCCGGCCTGGCCGGGCCCGCAGGGCCTCCCTACGATGCGAACGCCCCCGAGGCTTCACAACAACTCCATTGATTCTTCACGGAGTTGGCGTGTCGACCCCTCGGGCGCAGCCACCCCCCGACCCAGGGAGAGACCATGACAGGTGGGCTCCTTCTGAGCGGTGCTGTCGCCGCTCTCATCACCTCCGCCATACCCGCGCACAACCCGTCCTCCGGGTTCGTCGACCCGCCCCCGGACAAGATCGTCATCAACATCGCCACGGTGAACGGCTCCGGCTGCCCGGCCGGCACCGCCGCCATCGCCGTCTCCGAGGACAACACCGCCTTCACCGTCACCTACAGCGACTACCTCGCCCAGGCGGGCGGCAACTCCGACCCCACGGCGTTCCGCAAGAACTGCCAGCTCAACCTGATCGTCCACGTCCCGCAGGGCTTCACGTACGCCATCGCCAGCGCCGACTACCGGGGCTTCGCCCTGCTCCAGCCGGGCGCCAGCGCCGTACAGCGGGCCTCGTACTACTTCCAGGGCTCGTCGAGCACGGTGTACAAGAACCACCCGATCGCCGGTGCCTACAACGACAACTGGCAGGCCACCGACAACACCGACTGGGCGCAGCTCGTGTGGGCGCCCTGCGGGGTCCAGCGCAACTTCAACATCAACACCGAGCTACGGGTCAACGCGGGCAGCTCCGCACCGGGCAAGGTCAGCTTCATGACCATGGACTCGACCGACGGCGACATCAGCACGGTGTACCACATGGCCTGGAAGGAGTGTCCGGGCAAGTAGGAGGCAGGAGCCGCCCGCGGCGCACCTCGCGGGCGGCCCCGTGGTCACGCCCCCGCGTGGGCGACGAACTTGGCCCAGGCGGCGGGGGAGAGGGCGAGCTGGGGTCCGTCGTCCTGGCACTTGGAGTCACGGACGGGGATGTGGCGGGGGAGGGCGGCGACTTCGCCGCCCTCCCCCGAACCGCTGCTGGCGTGGCTGGACTTGCGCCAGGTGAGGGCGATCTCGATGCAGTCATCGCCGGGGGCGCTGGTGTGGCTGGACTTGCGCCGGTCCAGGGCGACTCGGTGCGATCGTCCGATCCCCTGCTGCTGTAGCTGCTCGTGAACCAGTCTGAGGCGGCCTGTTCATGGGCACCTCACTCGGCTGCGTGAGTGGCGAACGCCGTGACGCATGGGCAGGTACCGGGAAGGACTTCGCGCTGGGGCTCGCCCTGATCCAGGGCAGCGTCCGCGTCGCAGTCACCGACACGCGCACGCGCACAGGCTCACACCCGCCCGGACCCGACGCCGTAAAACCCCCGTGCCCGCCGGCCGAGTCAGGACGAGGCCTGTTGATGGTGGACGCGCCGGCGGCCCGCTGGGAGGTGCTGGACCGCGGCCCGCCGCCGGGAAGGACGGTGCGCGCGGAGGCGGATGTACCCGGCCGGCTCGGGATCGTACGGAGAGTTGGTGCCTGACCGTCAGCGGGCGTTCCGGATGCCGTCGATGATGCGGGTCCAGTTGTCCCGGCCGTGTCCGTTCTCGATCGCGCGCCGGTAGTGGGCCTGCACGGCGAGGGGGAGCGCGAGGTCGAGGCCGATCGCCGTGCTGGTCTCGACGATGTGGTCGGCGGTCGCACCCATCATGGCGACCGTGCTGAGGTCGCCGGGGTGCTCTCCGGCGTCCAGCGCGGCGCCGGGGGTCTCTTCACCGGCCCTCAGGATGGCGCCGATCGAGTTGGTGAAGGAGAGCAGCTCCGGCAGCGCTTCCGCGGCCTTCATCCCTGTGGTGCCGAGCATCGCGGTGGCGTGCATGAGCGCGGACAGGGTGGTGAGGAACACCGCGAGCTGGGCCTGGTACATCATCTGGGCGAGGCCGGGGTCCTGGCCCAGATGCCTGGGCGTGGCGAGCGGAGCCAGCGTCGCCCGGTGCTTCTCCATCACCTCGTGGGGGCCGCTGTAGTAGATGTGCGCCGCCTCGGTGCCGACCATCGGGGCGGGGACCATGACACCGCCGGTGAGGAAGGCGGCGTCGTGTCCGGCCGCCCAGGTCGCCGCCTCGCGGGTGCGTTCGGGGGTGTCGGAACTGAGGTTGACCAGCGTCCGGCCGGCGAGTGAGGCGGTGGCGCCGTCGAGGATGTCGTACATCGCCTGGTAGTCGGTGAGGCTGAGGATCACGAGGTCACTCGCTTCGACCGCCTCGGCGGGTGTCGCCGCGAGCGTCGCTCCGTCGGCGACGACGCCGTCGGCCCGGCCCGCGGTGCGGTTCCAGACGGTGACCGGGTGGCCGGCGGTGAGGAGGGTGCGGGTCATCGCCTGACCCATCGGGCCGAGACCGATCACGGTGACGGGGCTGTGCTGCGTGGTGGTCTGGTTCTGTCGTTCGTTCACCCGTTCATGCTCGATCAAGGAAGCTAACCTCGGAAGTACCTACTATTTTCTGCGGTACTTACCTTTTCGTAAGGGGGATCGGTGAGGGCGAAGTCGCCGAGAAGCGGGCCCTACATCTGTGGCATCGACGCCGGGCTCGATGTGGTCAGCGGCAAGTGGAAGGGGCTGATCCTGTGGGAACTCGACGCCCATCCCGTACGCCGTTTCGCGGAGTTGCGCCGGGCTCTGTCCGGAGTGAGCGAGAAGATGCTGACCCAGCATCTGCGTGAGATGGAGGCGGACGGGCTCGTGCACCGGAAGGTCTATGCCGAGGTGCCCCCACGGGTGGAGTACTCCCTGACCGAGCACGGACACACGCTCAACGAGGCGCTCGGGCCGCTCGGCGCCTGGGGGAGCGAACGGTTGCGTCGCGAAGGCTTCGAGGTGGCGCAGGCGGAGATCCCGCAAGGCTAGGCGGGGCGGATCGTGCGGGGTGCGGGGTGCGGGGTGCCTCCGAGGTGCCGCTCGGTGGCTCACCGGGTGCCGCCGCGGGCCCTCTGACGCCGAAGCGCGCCGAGGAGGACGCGGGGGTGGGCGAGCGCGGTCGGTCCGTCGACGAGCCCGGCGACTCGCACAGCGCGCCCGTGACGGCGGGGTCCCGCGCAGCCGCATACTGCGACCGGGTCACGTACGCATGGGAAGTTGCCATGAAAGTGTCTTGGAGAATGAGGGCGGCTTCGACGGTCGCGGCACGTGGCCATTCCCGACCGTCAACCTCGGCGCCACCGCCGCGGGGCTCAACGTTCATGACCCGTTCGGGTTACCCAGAGAATGTGCGGATACCTGCCCTCACACAGCCGATCGCCCTTGGCGGTCAGCCGGGGAAGCGGACCGACTCCAGCACCCGGGCTGTCTCCGCGTGTCCTGTGTAGTCGAGGAAGAGCACCCGGGAGACGGGCAGGTGCCATGCCTGGGGTGCGAAGAGGTAACCGCTTGCGCAGGCGGCCGTCCAGCGGTCGTAGGCCGCCTTGCGGCTGCCCACCGGGCGCAGTCCGGACTCGACCGGCGACGCCGACGTGCCGCTGGTGATGCCGTTGAAGGAACCGTCCGCGAGGGTCGTCGGGCGGACCGGGCAGGGCTGGACGTCGGTGGCCGGGTACCAGCCGCCGGGCTGACGGGCCTGGTAGGGCCTCATTTCGTTGCCGGGGATGGAGCCGGACTTGATGGCGATTCCGGCACAGCCGAACATCGTGGGCAGCCCGGCCCGGTTCACGGGCTGTACGCAGGCGTCGCTGTCGTTGCCGTCCGTCGTCAGCGTCCAGCCCGGGGGTATCTCGAACGTCAGCCGGGCGAAGGAGATACGGGGCCAGGCGGCGCGGGTGCGCGGCGCCTGGCCCCGTAT
>NZ_JARGEF010000143.1:0-20775 GCF_033794725.1 Streptomyces sp. ID05-39B
TCCCCCGTGTTCCCCCGTCGGTCGTTCCCCCGGAGGGCCCCCCGTGCCTCGCTTCCGCCGACGAGGCCGGCGGAAGGAGCGGTCCAGGACCGGCACCGTTCCGCAGCCCCGTGTCGGCGGTGCGGTGCCGGGCCCCTTTCCGTGAGCTCCACTCTTCCCTCCACGCGGACCGGCCCCCATCCGCGCGCATACTCATCTCGGCGGCTAGGTACGGCTACTCAGGCCTGGGTGCCCGCCCCCAGGAAGCGGCGCGGCCCTCTGGTGACGATCGCCTCCGCGTCCGTACTCCCCTCGTGTCCTTGAGCGGCCGGGCCCGCGGTGTCGCCCCGGACCGGCGGTCCGCCGGGCTGGCGGCGTCACTGTCGGTGGCGGCCGATAAAGTCGGCGGCATGGCACGGATTGCGGTGATCGGCGCCGGGATGGGCGCGCTGGCGGCGGCCGCCCGGCTGGCCGTCGCGGGCCACCGGGTGACGGTGTACGAGCGTACGGAGACGTACGGCGGTGCGGTGCGCCGCTTCGAGCGGGACGGCTTCTCCTTCGACACGGGGCCCGGTCTGCTGACCCTGCCCGCGGTCTGGCGCGACCTGTTCGTCAAGACCGGCAAGGAGCCGCTGGAGGCCTGTGCCGAGCTGGTCCAGGTGGACCCGTCGGCACGTCACCTGTTCGCGGACGGCACCGAGGCCGCCCTGCCGAACGCCTCGCGCGCGGGTGTCGTCTCCGCCCTGGACGAGGCGCTGGGCGCGGGCGCCGGCGGTCGCTGGGGCGACTTCCTGGTCCGGGCCCGCGAGGCCTGGGACCGCACCCGACGCCCGCTCCTGGAGGAGCCGCTGTGGCCGAACTGGTCGGTGCTGGCCGACCGTGAGCCCTATCCGTCGGTGCCGCACAAGCGCCTGCTGCGCACCCGCCGGGCCGGCACGCTCGCCGAGGTCGGCGCCTGGGAGCTGCGCGACCCCCGGCTGGCCGCCCTGCTGGAGAGCCACGCACTGGCGTACGGCCTGGATCCGCGCGTCACTCCGGCGAGCGCGGCCGTCCTGCCGTACATGGAGCACGCCTTCGGCATGTGGTCCGTGCGCGGCGGTGTGCGCGAGCTGGCGCGCGCGGTGTACGAGAGGTGCCTGGCCCGCCGGGTCGCGTTCGTGTTCGGCGCCGAGGTTTCCCGGATCGTGGAGAAGGACGGCCGGGCGGCGGGCGTGGAGCTGGGCGACGGCAGCGTGGTGGAGGCGGACTTCGTGGTCGCGCCGGGCGCGGGCGGCGCCGCGGGTGTCCCGCCGCGCGGTCAGGGCGAGGTCGGGCCGCAGCGGGGCCTGCCGAGCCGGCTGACCGTGCTGCTCGCGCTGCGCGGCGGCCGGCCGCGGGACACCGCGCACCGGACGATCGTGCACACGCGGGACCGCGAGGGCGAGTTGGCGGCCCTGTTCGGTACGGCGCCCGCGCCGGCCGCCGGTCCGACGGTCACCGTGCTGCGGCCCGGGGACCCCGCGCTGGTGCCGGACGCCGCCCATGAGGCGGTCACCCTGAGTGTCATTGTCCCGGCCGGGGCCGAGCCGGGGCCCGACCTGGTGGAGGCGGTGCTCTCCGTCGCCGAGCGTGCCGTGCCGGGCCTGCGGGAGCGGGTCCTGTGGCGCGAGCTGCGCACCCCGGCGGACATCGCCGCGGAGACCGGCGTGGAGGGCGGTTGCGTCCCGGCTCCGGCGCTGGCGGCGGCCGGGGGCCGGCTGCTGCACCCGGCCAACTCCACCGCCCTGCCGGGCCTGTTCACGGTGGGCGGCTGGGCGCACCCCGGCGGCGGACTGCCCCATGCGGGGATGTCGGGCGCGCTGGTGTCCGGACTCGTCGTGGAGGGGCCGGAGTTCCGGGGCTCGCGGTGAGCCGTCAGAAGCGGTACTGCTCGTCGTAGCCGTTCCCCTGCTGCTGCCCGTCGCCCTGGTAGGGGTACGGCTGCTCGGGCGGGAGTTCGCCGCCGAGGGGGTCGTCGGTGGTGCGCTGCTGCGGGACCCAGACACCGCCGGCCGGGGTTCCGTCGTAGCCGCCGGTGCCGTACTGCTCCTGGCCGTAGCCCTGCTGGGGGTACTGCTGCTGGTCGTACCCGGCGTCGTAGCTGCCGCCGCCGTAGGTCTGGGTGCCGATGTAGGGGTCGGAGTAGGCCGCGTACTGCTGCTGGCCCGCGGCGTCGTAGCCGTACTGCTGCTGGCCGTAGCCGTCGTAGCCGTACCCCTGGTCGGCGCCCTGGCCGGCCGTCGCGTACTGGTCCTGGGGCTGGGCGGCGGCGGAGTAGGCGGCGTCGCTGTACACGCCGTAGGAACCGGTGTCGTCGGGCATCGGCTGCGGCTCGTACACGGAGGCGGTTCCGGCTGCCGTGGGCTCGGCGGTGCGGGCGGGGGTGAAGACGTCGTCGCGGTCGTTGTCCTCGTCGTAGTCGCCCTTGTCCCGGCCGTAGGCGACGGAGTCGCCGCCGAAGGGTGTGCCCGCGTCCTGCTCGTACCCGTCGGGGCCGCCGTCGGCCGCTTCCAGACCGGACACCTCGAGCGAGGGGTCCTGGTGCTCGCCCTTGCCGCGGCGGCGCTTGGTGGCGGTGCCGTCGGTGCCGGGGCGGCTGACGGCCCAGCCCTCGGCGAAGCCGCGGCGGAACGACAGAGTGACGTACGTCTGGCCGATCGCGAAGGCGGCCGCGCCCACACCGATGACGATGACGGACGGGATCAGGACACCGACCACGACACCGAGGAAGCCGCCGAAGGCGAGCAGCCGGTAACGCAGCCGTGCCTTGTACTGCAGCAGCACCTCACCCAGCAGCCACAGCGCGACGATGCCGAACGCGATGTAGAGGACCGTCCAGCCCATGTACGCCCCTCTCCCAGTGGCCGCTACGCAGTGTGTCGTAAGTCGGTGCGACCGGTCTAGGCCTGCGGTGGGTGGTGCAGGCCCAGGTTCTCGTAGATTTCCAGCGTCGCCGTGGAGTTGTTGAGCGTGATGAAGTGCAGTCCGGGCACTCCCTCGGCGAGCAGCCGAGCGCAGAACTCCGTGGCGAAGTCGATGCCAATGGAGCGTACAGCGGCCGGATCGTCTTTGGCTGTGAGGATCCGCTCTTTCAGGGCCGTCGGGAAGTGTGCGTTGCTGAGCTGGGGAAGCCTCTCCAGCATCTTCACACTCGTCACCGGCAGGACCTCGGGGATCACCGGGGTCGCGCAGCCGGCTTCCGACACCCGGTCGCGCAGGCGCAGGTAGGACTCGGGGTCGAAGAACATCTGGGTGATCGCGTAGTCGGCGCCGGCCCGGCACTTGTCGACGAAGCGCGCGACGTCCGTGTCCCAGTCGCTGGAGCGCGGGTGCATCTCGGGGAAGGCGGCGACGCCGACGCAGAAGTCGCCCGACTCCTTGATCAGCTCGACGAGTTCGGCGGCGTAGGTGAGGCCCCGGGGGTGCGGCACCCACTCGCCCATGGGGTCGCCGGGCGGGTCTCCGCGCACGGCGAGCATGTTGCGGATCCCGGCGTCGGCGTACTGGCCGATGATGTTGCGCAGTTCGGCGATGGAGTGGTCCACGGCCGTGAGGTGCGCGACCGGGGTCAGGGTGGTGTCGACGACGATCTGCTGCGTCTCCTTGACCGTGGTCGCCCGGGTGGTGCCGCCGGCACCGTAGGTGACGGAGACGAAGTCGGGGGCCACCGCCTCGACCCGACGGAGCGCGTTCCACAGGCTCCGCTCACCCTGGGAGGTCTTCGGCGCGTAGAACTCGAACGAGTACGTCGTCTTGCCGGTGGCCAGGATGTCACGCACGGTACGCGCGCGGTCGGTCCTGGTGGATGCGGTTCCGAGGGCCATACCCGCAGGTTAGCCAGGGGTGAGGCCTCCCCTCACCAGATCTCGGAAATTTGCCCGAATTGTCTGCCTGTTGTCCATCCCTTGGACAGGCTGCCGAAAGGACGGGGGCCCGGAGGAAAGGACAGGGGACCGAAGGAGCGCGGGGGCGGCCCGGCGGCGGCCGGCTCAGATGCCGCGCAGCCGCTCGGCGAACTCGGCCGCCGCGGCGCCCGGATCGTCGGCCTCCGTGATCGCCCGGACGACCACGACCCGGCGGGCGCCCGCCTGAAGCACCTCGTCGAGGTTGCCGAGGTCGATGCCGCCGATCGCGAACCAGGGGCGCTCGGTGCCCGTCGCCGCCGTGTGCCGGACCAGGCCGAGGCCGGGGGCCGGGCGGCCGGGCTTGGTGGGGGTGGGCCAGCACGGGCCGGTGCAGAAGTAGTCGACGCCCTCCTGGACGGCCGCGGCGTCCGCCTCCGCCTCGCTGTGCGTGGAGCGGCCGATCAGGGTGCCGTCGCCGAGGAGGGCACGGGCCGCGGGCACGGGCAGGTCGCCCTGGCCGAGGTGGAGGACAGCCGCGTCGGCGGCATGGGCGATGTCCGCCCGGTCGTTGACCGCGAGCAGTCTGCCGTGGCGCGCGCAGGCGTCGGCGAACACTTCCAGGTGCTCCAGCTCCTCCGCCGCCTCCATGCCCTTGTCGCGGAGCTGCACGATGTCGACGCCGCCGGCGAGGACCGCGTCCAGGAACTCCGGGAGGTCGCCCTGGCGCCTGCGGGCGTCCGTGCAGAGGTAGAGGCGGGCGTCGGCGAGCTGGGAGCGGGCGGTGTCGGGCATGCGTTGAGTCCCCCGGGGGCGGTCGGTGGCGCGCCGGGCTCTCCCCCGGTGCGGCGGTGTGCGGTCGCGACGGGCGGCCACGGCCGCACACCTGATGGTCTGGTCGAACCTACGAGGCTCCAGGAGCCGCCTCCGTCGGGCGCCGTGGGTTCCGCGGAGCGGATCTCCGGCTCACAGGCTCGGAGTCAGAGGCTCAGACGGCGAGCGCCTGGGCGCGACGCCTCACCTCCGTGCCGCGGTTCTCCGCCAGGGCCTGCGCCGGCGTCCCGGGCAGGGACGGGTCCGGAGTGAACAGCCATTCCAGCATCTCTTCGTCCGAATAGCCGTCGTCCCGCAGCAGGGTCAGGGTCCCGGACAGGCCCTTGACGACCTTGTCCTCGTCGATGAAGGCGGCGGGGACGTGCAGCGCCCTGTTCTCACCACGTCGTACGGCGATGAGCTGGCCGTCCTTGACCAGCTGCCGCGCACGCACCACGTCGATGTCGAGCATCTCCGCGATGTCGGGCAGGGTGAGCCAGGCAGGTACGAGAGCATCGGTCTTTGCGTCAATCTCGGTCACCCCTCAAGACTGCCATCCCGCACCGACAGCCGGTAGCCGAGCCTCCTCCTGCCGGACGGACAGCCGGTAGCCGCGCCTCATCCTGCCGGGCGGAGCCGCCCCGCGGGCCCGTCCTTTACGCCGTGGCCGCCTTGAGCGGGGTCGCCGGGTCCGCGATCAGCTCGGGGTTCATCGGCCGGCCCGCCTCGATCAGCCGGCGGCCCTGCGCGAGGTCGCGGGGGCGGCCCACCGCCAGCAGGGCGACCAGGCGGTTCCCGCGCAGCCAGCAGACCGTCCAGGCAGGTCCGGTGGGGTCGCCGCGCCACAGGGTGGTGTCGGCGCCGGTGTGATGCCCGGCGTACTGGACGAAGCGGCCGAACTGCTCCGACCAGAAGTACGGCACCGGGTCGTAGACCGCTGGGACCTCGCCGGTGGCCGGGCCGAGGATGTTGGCGGCGACGGTGCGCGGGCCCTGGAGGGCGTTGTCCCAGTGGTGGACGAGGAGGCGCTCGCCGTACCGCCCGGAGGGGAAGGAGGCGCAGTCGCCGACCGCGTACACGTCGGGCACGGACGTGCGCAGGCTCGCGTCGGCCACGACCTCGCCGTGCGGGCCCAGCTCGACGCCCGAGCCGGTCAGCCAGTCCGTGGCGGGGCGGGCGCCGATGCCGACCACGACGGCGTCGGCCGGCAGCCGGGCTCCGTCGTCGAGCAGGACCGCGCCGGGCTCGACGCGCTCCACGCGCGCGTGGGTGCGCAGTTCGGTGCCGCTGTCGGCGTACCAGGCGGTCATGGGGGCCGTGACCTCGGCGGGCAGGGCGCCGGCCAGCGGCCGGTCCGCGGCCTCCACGACGGTGACCGCGCAGCCGGCCTCGCGCGCGGCGGTGGCGAACTCGGCGCCGATCCAGCCGGCGCCGACGACCACGATGGCGTGCCGGCGGGCGAGCACCGGGCGCAGCCGTTCGGCGTCGTCCAGGGTGCGCAGCAGATGGACGCCGGGGACACCCTCGGCGCCGGGCAGCCGGATCGGTTCGGCGCCGGTGGCGAGCACGAGGACGTCGTAGGGGACGGGCCCGGACCCGGTGTCCAGTTCATGGTCGGCGGGGCGCACGCCGAGGGCCTCGGTGCCGAGCCTGAGTTCGACGCCCAGGCTCTCGAAGTCGACGTCGAAGGCGGAGTGCTCGGCCGTGCCGAGCAGGACGGCCTTGGACAGCGGGGGCCGGTCGTAGGGCTGGTGCGGTTCGGCGCCGATGAGGGTCACCGTCCCGTCGAAGCCCTGTTCGCGCAGGGCGACCGCGGTCTGCACCCCGGCCATGCCCGCGCCGACGACGACCACCCGCCGCTGCGCCGGCCTGTCTTCTTCCCGCGTCTGTTCGCTCACCTGATCACCTTAGACAACTGACGGATCATCAGTCAGTCGTCCCGCTTCCGCGACCCCGTTCCGTGACCGTGCTCCGTGACCGTGCTCCGTGACTGCTCGACCACCTGCTCCACCACGCTGGTCCCGCTGCCCGGCCGCGACTCCCACTCCCAGGTCTCGTCGAGGCGCAGCCGCCCGTCGGGCAGCTCGACGACCGCCGACACGCAGTGCCCGGACGACGTCGTCCCGTCGTGCCCGAGCTGGACGTACCGGAAGTCCAGCCGGTCCCCCTCCCGGGTACCCACCAGGTGCCCGCGGACGACGTCGCCGCCCGCGTAGCCGGCCCAGATGACGCCGTCCCGCTCCCGGTACGTGAAGCGGGTGCCGGTGCCGACCTGACCGGGGGCCTGGTCGGCCACCGGGGCCAGGACCAGGCCGTCGAGCGAACGGGCCACGAGAGGAGGCTCCCTTACTGCGACGGACGACGGGGGGCTAGGGTGGCCAACGTAGAGCACTCGCGGGAGCCCGGACGCACCGGGCTGAGAGGGAGGCTGGCGGCCTCCGACCGTACGAACCTGATCCGGGTCATGCCGGCGAAGGGAGGGGCTGGACGCCCATGTCCTCACCTACCTCGGACGTCCTCGTCGTCGGGGGCGGCATCATCGGGCTCGTCACCGCGTGGCGGGCCGCACAGCGCGGGTTCGCCACGGCTGTGGTCGACCCCGAACCGGGCGGCGGGGCCGCCCAGGTGGCGGCCGGGATGCTGGCCGCCGTCACCGAGCTGCACTACGGCGAGCAGACACTGCTCGGCCTGAACCTGGAATCGGCCCGCCGCTACCCGGAGTTCGTGGCCGAACTCACCGAACTCACGGGCCACGACCTCGGCTACCGCCGCTCCGGCACCCTCGCCGTCGCGCTGGACGCCGACGACCGCGCCCACATGCGGGAACTGCACGCCCTGCAACGGCAGTCGGGGCTCACCTCGCAGTGGCTGTCCGGGCGGGAGTGCCGCCGCCTGGAGCCGATGCTCGCGCCCGGGGTACGCGGCGGCCTGCGGGTGGACGGCGACCACCAGATCGATCCGCGACGGCTCGCGGCGGCACTGGTGGCCGCGTGCCGGCGGGCGGGCGTGACCTTCCACCGCGACTGGGCGGAACGGCTGACCGTGTCGGCCGGGCGCGCCGGCGGCGTCCTCACGCGCGCGGGTACGCCTCTCGCTGCCGGGCAGGTGGTGCTCGCGGCGGGCAGCCTCAGCGGGCGGCTCGCCGGCGTCCCGGCGGAGGTGCTGCCGCCGGTGCGGCCCGTGAAGGGGCAGGTGCTGCGCCTGACCGTGCCCCAGCGGTACGCGCCGTTCCTGACCCGGACCGTGCGGGCCGTGGTGCGCGGCAGCCACGTCTACCTGGTGCCGCGCGAGAACGGCGAGCTGGTCGTCGGGGCGACGAGCGAGGAACTGGGCTGGGACACCACGGTGACGGCCGGGGGCGTCTACGAGCTGCTGCGCGACGCCCACGAACTGGTCCCCGGAATCACCGAACTGCCGCTCACCGAGACGCGCGCGGGCCTGCGCCCCGCGTCACCGGACAACGCGCCCCTGCTCGGACCGACCGGCCTGGACGGCCTGCTCCTGGCGACCGGGCACTACCGCAACGGCGTACTGCTGACACCGGTCACCGGGGACGTGCTGGCGCACGCGCTGGCCACCGGCCAACTCCCCGACGAGGCCCGGCCCTTCACCCCCAGGCGCTTCCACCCCGCCGCACTCTCGGAGCAGCCCGCATGAACATCTCCGTCAACGGCGAGCGGCGTGAGGTCGCTCCCGGCACGGCCCTCGACAGCGTCGTACGGTCCCTGACGCCGGCGCCCTCCGGGGTGGCCGCCGCCCTCAACGAAACCGTCGTCCCGCGCGCGCGGTGGTCCGCCACCAGCCTCTCCGACGGAGACCGCGTGGAAGTCCTCACCGCCGTCCAGGGAGGCTGAACCATGGCCGACGATCCCTTCGTCCTCGGCGGTACGACGTACTCGTCCCGCCTGATCATGGGTACAGGCGGTGCGCCCAGCCTGGAGACTTTGGAGCGGGCGCTGGTCGCGTCCGGGACCGAGCTGACCACTGTCGCGATGCGGCGGGTCGACCCCTTGGTGCACGGGTCCGTGCTGTCCGTGCTCGAACGGCTCGGCATCGGGGTGCTGCCCAACACGGCGGGGTGCTTCACGGCCGGGGAGGCGGTGCTGACGGCGCGGCTGGCCCGGGAGGCGCTGGGCACCGATCTGGTCAAGCTGGAGGTCATCGCCGACGAGCGGACGCTGCTGCCCGATCCGATCGAACTGCTGGACGCGGCGGAGACGCTGGTCGACGACGGGTTCACGGTGCTGCCCTACACGAACGACGATCCGGTGCTGGCGCGGAAGCTGGAGGACGTCGGGTGTGCGGCGGTGATGCCGCTCGGCTCTCCGATCGGGTCCGGGCTGGGTATCCGCAACCCCCACAACTTCCAGCTGATCGTCGAGCACGCGCGCGTGCCGGTGATTCTCGACGCGGGGGCCGGTACGGCCTCGGATGTCGCGCTGGCGATGGAGCTGGGGTGCGCCGGGGTGATGCTGGCGTCGGCGGTGACGCGGGCGCAGGAGCCCGTGCTGATGGCTCGCGCGATGCGGGGGGCCGTGGAGGCGGGCCGGCTGGCCCGGCTCGCGGGCCGGATCCCCCGCCGCCACTTCGCGCAGGCGTCGACCCCCACGGACGGCCGCGCCGCGCTCGACCCGGAACGCCCGGCGTTCTGACGCTGTCACCCACGGCCGAGGGCCGAGCGCCGTCGACGGCTGTCTCGGCTCCGACCCGGCCGCCCCCACGTGTGGCTCGTCACAGGTGCGCTTCAGTCCCGCTGCGATACCGGTGTGAGCGGTGAGCGGTGTCGGTGCGGGCTCGTACACTCGCCTGCGTGGACACGACCCTTCAGGACCCTCTGGTCGGGCAGGTGCTCGACGGGCGTTATCGCGTGGAGGCGCGGATCGCGGTCGGCGGGATGGCCACGGTCTACCGGGCCGTGGACACCCGCCTCGACCGCGTTCTCGCGCTCAAGGTGATGCACCCCGCCCTCGCGGCCGACGCCTCCTTCGTCGAGCGCTTCATCCGCGAGGCCAAGTCCGTCGCCCGGCTGGCGCACCCGAATGTCGTTCAGGTGTTCGACCAGGGGGCCGACGGGGCGTACGTCTACCTCGCGATGGAGTACGTGGCCGGCTGTACCCTGCGCGACGTGCTGCGTGAGCGCGGCGCGCTCCAGCCACGGGCCGCGCTGGACATCCTGGAGCCGGTCCTCGCCGCTCTGGGCGCCGCGCACCGCGCCGGTTTCGTGCACCGGGACATGAAGCCGGAGAACGTACTGATAGGCGACGACGGCCGGGTCAAGGTCGCCGACTTCGGCCTCGTCCGGTCCGTGGACACCGTCACCAGCACCACCGGAACCGTCCTCGGCACCGTCGCCTACCTCGCCCCCGAGCAGATGGAGCAGGGCACCTCCGACGCTCGCGTGGACGTGTACGCGTGCGGGGTCGTGCTCTACGAGATGCTCACCGGCGACAAGCCGCACGACGGCGACACTCCGGCCGTGGTGCTCTACAAGCACCTCCACGAGGACGTGCCGCCGCCCTCCGCCGCCGTCCCCGGCATGGCGTTCGAGCTGGACGAGCTGGTCGCCTCGGCCACCGCCCGCACCCCGCAGGTCCGCCCGGCGGACGCCGTGGCCCTGCTCGCGCAGGTCCGCGCGGCGCGCGGCGCGCTCGACGAGGCCCAGCTGGACGCGCTGCCCCCACAGGCCCTGTCCGCCGACCGTGACATCGCCGACGACCGCACCAGCGTGATCCCGCGCTCCCTCACGGTTCCGCGCCTCCTGCCCGTCAACGAGGACGAGGCCGACGACGATCCCGCCAGATCCGGGAACCAGGTCAACCACACCTCCCGGTTCGCCTCGGAACCCCCGCTGCCGCCCCGGCGCCGCTTCGTGCGGCCCCGCCGGGCAGTGGTCGCGATCATCGCCGCCGTCCTGCTCGTGTTCGGCGTCGGCGCGGGCGTCTGGTACATCAACTCGGGCCAGTTCACCAAGGTCCCCGCGGTCCTCATGCAGACCGAGGCGCAGGCCAGGGAGCGGCTGGACGCGGCCGGGCTGGACGTGGGCGAGGTGAAGCACGCCTACAGCGACACGGTGAAGCGCGGCACCGTCATCAGCACGGACCCGGAGCCGGGCGCCCGTATCCGCGGCAACGACTCGGTGACCCTGACCGTCTCCGACGGCCCCGAGACCGTGAAGGTGCCGGACGTGAAGGGCTCACGGCTCGACAAGGCCAAGCAGCTGCTGAAGACGGACGGCCTGGAGCCGGGCCTGGTCACCGAGGCGTTCAGCGAGGACGTCCTCAAGGGCTTCGTGATCAGCAGCAGCCCCGACGCCGGTACGGAGCGGCGCGCGGGCTCGGCGGTGTCCCTCGTCGTCAGCAAGGGCGTCCCGATCGACGTCCCGGACGTCACCGGTCAGGACCTGGACGACGCACGCGCCGAGCTGGAGAAGGCCGGCCTGGTGGTGGAGATCTCCACCTCGGAGATCAACTCGGAGTTCGACAAGGGCCAGGTCGCCGCGCAGTCGCCGGGCAAGGACAAGCAGGTCGCCGACGGCGACACGGTGACGCTGACCCTGTCCAAGGGACCCGAGATGGTCGAGGTCCCGGACGTGGTGGGCGCGAGCGTGGACGACGCCAGGACCGAGCTGGAAGAGGCCGGCTTCGAGGTCGAGGAGGACCGCGGCCTGCTGGGCCTGTTCGGCGACACCGTCAAGAGCCAGTCGGTGGACGCCGGCGAGACCGCCCCCAAGGGATCGACGGTCACGATCACCATCCGGTGACGGTGACGGTGACGGTGGCGGTGGCGGTGGCGGTGACAGCGAGGGTGACGGTGACGGTGACGCCCGTGACAGTGCCCCTGTGGCGGTGAGGCCCGCCGTCCGGTGACCGGGTGGTGCCGGGAGCATGACACCCTGAACGGGTGAGTCCTCAGCACCCCTTCCCCTCCCGCAATCCGGTCGGCGGCCATGTCCCGGTGGCCGGCGGTCTGCATTCCGTGGGCCTGTCCTACGCCCATGACCTCAAGGCCGAGACGGTCCAGGTCTTCGTCGCCAACCCGCGCGGCTGGGCCACCCCGGCGGGCAGCCCGGCGCAGGACGCGGCGTTCCGGGAGGCCTGCGCGGCGGAGTCGATCCCGGCGTACGTGCACGCGCCGTATCTGATCAACTTCGGCTCGCACACCGAGGCGACGGCGCAGAGGTCGGTGGAGTCGCTGCGGCACTCGCTGCGCCGCGGGCGGGAGATCGGCGCGCTGGGCGTGGTGGTGCACACCGGGAGCGCGACGGGCGGGCGGGAGCGGTCCGTGGCGCTGAAGCAGGTCCGGGAGTATCTGCTGCCGCTGCTGGACGAGCTGACCCATGACGACGACCCGTTCCTGCTGCTGGAGTCCACGGCCGGGCAAGGTGCCTCGCTCTGCTCGCGGACCTGGGACTTCGGGCCGTACTTCGAGGCGCTCGACGCCCATCCGAGGCTCGGCGTCTGTCTGGACACCTGCCACATCTTCGCGGCCGGGCACGACCTGACCGGTCCGGCGGGCATGCACCAGACACTCGATCTGCTGGTGGACACGGTCGGCGCGGGCCGGCTCAAGCTGATCCACGCCAATGACTCCAAGGACGTGGTGGGCGCCCACAAGGACCGGCACGAGAACATCGGCGCGGGTCACATCGGCGAGGATCCGTTCCGCGCGCTGATGACGCATCCGGCGACCGCGGGGGTGCCGCTGATCATCGAGACGCCCGGCGGGAAAGAGGGGCACGCGGCGGACGTGGAACGGCTGAAGAAGCTCCGGGACGGCTGACGCCGGGCAGCGTGCGGGTCGGCCCCCGGTCCGCTCCAGGCGCTCACCGCCGTGGCCGGCCCCAGGACGTACCACCGCCGAGCCTCACAGCTCCGGGCCCTCCCCCGGCTGCTCCTGGTAGGAGTAGCGCTGCTCTTTCCACGGGTCGCCGATGTTGTGGTAGCCGCGCTCCTCCCAGAAGCCGCGGCGGTCGGCCGTCATGTACTCGACGCCGCGGACCCACTTGGGGCCCTTCCAGGCGTAGAGATGGGGCACGACCAGGCGGACCGGGAAGCCGTGCTCGGCGGTGAGCAGTTCGCCGTCCTTGTGGGTGGCGAAGAGGGTGTGCTCGGCGGCGAAGTCGGACAGCCGCAGGTTGGAGCTGAAGCCGTACTCCGCCCACACCATCACATGGGTGACATCGGCCGCGGGCGGCACGGCCTCCAGGATGGTCCGGGCCGGGACACCGCCCCACTCCGCGCCCAGCATGCTGAACTTCGTCACGCAGTGCAGATCGGCGAGCACGGTGGCGTACGGCAGTGCCGTGAACTCCTCGTGGTTCCAGCACCGCTTGTCACCGTCGGCGGTGGCCCCGAAGACCCTGAACTCCCAGCGTTCGGGCCGGAACTTGGGCACCGGGCCGTAATGTGTGACAGGCCAGCCCCGCTGAAGTCGCTGCCCCGGCGGAAGCTCGGACGCTGCTGCTTCTCCTGATTCTCGCTCCACCGGATGACCCATGTCTCCATCCTGACAGACCCCGGCCGGTGCGAATGACCAGGCATGTCCAGAATCGGGCAAGTGCCACTAAGCATGGACTAACTTACTAAGTACGCACTTACTGGACGATCTTCGGCACCGGTGAAATCATGCGGCGACACTCCCCCGTTTCTCCCGTGTGGAAGGAGCCTCTGCGATGCAGGGCGACCCCGAGGTCCTCGAGTTCCTCAATGAGCAGCTGACCGGTGAGCTGACCGCTATCAACCAGTACTTCCTGCACGCGAAGATGCAGGAGAACTTCGGCTGGACGAAGCTCGCGAAGTACACGCGGCACGAGTCGTTCGACGAGATGAAGCACGCGGAGGTCCTGACCGACCGGATCCTGTTCCTGGACGGTCTGCCGAACTACCAGCGGCTGTTCCACGTGCGCGTGGGCCAGACGGTCAAGGAGATGTTCGAGGCCGACCGGCAGGTCGAGGTCGAGGCGATCGACCGCCTCAAGCGCGGGATCAAGGTGATGCGCGAGAAGGGCGACATCACGTCCGCGAACATCTTCGAGTCGATCCTCGAGGACGAGGAGCACCACATCGACTACCTCGACACCCAGCTGGACCTGGTGGAGAAGCTCGGCGAGGCGCTGTATCTCGCGCAGCTGATCGAGCAGCCGGAGAGCTGAGCCACACACAGCTGAGCCACACACAGCCAAATCACACAGCTGAGCCGCAGAGCTGAAACCAGAGCCGAGGCCGACCCGGTGGGTTCAGGCTGCTTCGTCGAGTGCGGAGAGAACCGGCTGCCCCTGGTCGGCGAGGTCGCGGCGCGGACAGGCGCCCCGGCCGAGGATGGCCTGGATGCGCCGGACGCACGAGCCGCAGTCGGTGCCGGCCTTGCAGGCGGAGGCTATCTGGCGAGGCGTGCAGGCGCCGTCGTCCGCATGCTGCTGGACCTGCGCTTCAGTCACCTGGAAGCAGCTGCAGACGTACACGCGGATTCACCTCCCGCCGAGATCGATAAGGCTAACCTAACCTTACCCGGCGCTCAGGGACCGCAAAAGTGGGGTGGGGCGCGGATCGTATGTGATCCGCGCCCCACCCCACGCAGGTGTAACAGCCGAAACGGCTACCGGCCCGCTACTGGTCCCGGTACATCTCCGCGACGAGGAACGCCAGGTCGAGCGACTGGCTGCGGTTGAGCCGCGGATCGCAGGCCGTCTCGTAGCGCTGGTGGAGATCGTCGACGAAGATCTCGTCGCCGCCGCCCACGCACTCGGTGACGTCGTCGCCGGTCAGCTCGACGTGGATGCCGCCCGGGTGGGTGCCGAGGGCCTTGTGGACCTCGAAGAAGCCCTTGACCTCGTCGAGCACGTCGTCGAAGCGGCGGGTCTTGTGACCGGAGGCCGCCTCGAAGGTGTTGCCGTGCATCGGGTCGGTGATCCAGGCGACGGTCGCGCCCGAGGCGGTGACCTTCTCGACCAGCTCGGGCAGCTTGTCGCGGACCTTGTCGGCGCCCATGCGGACGATGAAGGTCAGCCGGCCCGGCTCCCGGTCGGGGTCGAGGCGCTCGATGTACTGGAGCGCGTCCTCGGCCGTGGTCGTCGGGCCGAGCTTGATGCCGATCGGGTTGCGGATCTTCGAGGCGAACTCGATGTGCGCGTGGTCCAGCTGTCGGGTGCGCTCGCCGATCCACACCATGTGCGCGGAGACGTCGTACAGGCGGCCCGTGCGGGAGTCGACGCGGGTGAGGGCCGACTCGTAGTCGAGGAGCAGCGCCTCGTGGGAGGCGTAGAACTCGACCGTCTTGAACTCCTCCGGGTCGGCCCCGCAGGCGTGCATGAAGTTGAGCGCCTGGTCGATCTCGCGGGCCAGCTGCTCGTAGCGCTGGCCGGACGGGGACGACTTCACGAAGTCCTGGTTCCAGGCGTGGACCTGGCGCAGGTCGGCGTAGCCGCCGGTGGTGAAGGCGCGGACCAGGTTCAGCGTGGAGGCGGACGCGTGGTACATCCGCTTCAGGCGCTCGGGGTCCGGGATACGGGCGGCCTCGTCGAACGCGAAGCCGTTGACCGAGTCACCGCGGTACGTCGGCAGGGTCACGCCGTCGCGGGTCTCGGTGTTCTTGGAGCGCGGCTTGGAGTACTGGCCCGCGATCCGGCCCACCTTCACGACCGGCACGGAGCCCGCGTAGGTGAGGACGGCGCCCATCTGGAGGAGGGTCTTGAGCTTGTTGCGGATCTGGTCGGCCGACACCGCGTCGAAGGCCTCGGCGCAGTCGCCGCCCTGGAGGAGGAACGCCTCTCCCTTGGCGACGGCCGCCAGCCGGGCACGCAGCTGGTCACACTCGCCCGCGAAGACGAGCGGCGGATACGACTCGAGGTCCGCGATCACTGCGCGCAGAGCCTCGGTGTCGGGGTACTCGGGCTGCTGCGCCGCGGGCAGGTCTCGCCAGGTGTTGCCAGCGCTGGCACTGGTCTTCGCGTTCACGGTCACGGATCCCACATTACGGGGTCGTGTCGAGTGATTTTCGTGCGGCTCGACAGGTGAGACGCCCCGGTGCTCAGGTGCGCGTGGGGTAGGGTGCCTGGCATGTTCGCGCTTTCGACCCAGAACTGGTGGTGGACCGCTCATCCGGCGGCCCACTGACTGCGCGTACGCAAGACTTCGCGAAGGCCGCCCCGAGGGGCGGCCTTCCGTGTTTTCCGGGCCGGCCGTCCCTGTCGAATCTCTCCGCCGAGAACACCGATAAGGACACGGACCCATGCATCTGCTCGACCTCCTGGCCGATCCCCGCCCGTTCGCCCTGCTCCGCCGCCGCACTCCGGGCGGCGCCACCGAGGAGGGCGCCACCGTGGAGCTGCTCCTCGGCCCGGTCGCCGTCCGCGAGCGGCTCATCGACCTGCCCGACGAGGGTCTCGCGCTCGTGCCGTTCCGTCAGATCCGGGAGCGCGGCTTCGACGTCCGCGACGACGGTACGCCGCTGTCCGTCCTGATCCCCGAGGAGCGGTACGAGATCCCGCTCGCGAAGGCGCTGGAGCAGCTCCCCGCGCACGAGGTGCGGGTGGAGGGCGGCGGCTTCGACGTCGGCGACGAGGAGTACGCGGGGATCGTCGGGCGGGTGCTGCGGGAGGAGATCGGGCGCGGCGAGGGCGCCAACTTCGTCATCCGGCGGACGTACGAGGGCGCGATCCCGGGGTTCGGGCGGGCCGACGCCCTGGCCCTGTTCCGGCGGCTGCTGGAGGGTGAGCGGGGCGCGTACTGGACGTTCGTCGTGCACACCGGGGACCGCACGCTGGTGGGGGCCAGCCCCGAGGTGCATGTGCGGATGTCGGGCGGCACGGTCGTGATGAACCCGATCAGCGGGACGTACCGCTATCCCGCCGAGGGGCCGACTCCGGAGCATCTGCTGGACTTCCTCGCCGACGGCAAGGAGATCGAGGAGCTGTCGATGGTCGTCGACGAGGAACTGAAGATGATGTGCACCGTCGGCGACATGGGCGGGGTGGTGGTCGGGCCGCGGCTGAAGGAGATGGCCCATCTCGCGCACACCGAGTACGAGTTGCGCGGGAAGTCCACGATGGACGTGCGGGAGGTACTGAAGGAGACGATGTTCGCGGCGACCGTCACGGGTTCGCCGGTGCAGAACGCCTGCCGGGTCATCGAGCGGCACGAGGTCGGAGGGCGCGGCTACTACGGGGCCGCGCTGGCGCTGATCGGGCGGGACTCCGGCGGGGCCCAGACCCTGGACTCCCCCATCCTCATCCGCACCGCCGACATCGACGCGGCCGGCCGGCTGCGGGTGCCGGTGGGGGCGACGCTGGTGCGCGGTTCGGATCCGGCGGGCGAGGTCGCCGAGACGCACGCGAAGGCGGCGGGCGTGCTGGCGGCCCTCGGGGTACGGCCGGGCAGGCCGCGGACGGAGGAGGCGCGGGCCCGGCTGGCCGACGATCCCCGGGTGCGGGCGGCGCTGGACGGGCGCCGGGCCTTTCTGGCGCCGTTCTGGCTGCGGATGCAGGAGCGGTCCCGGGAACTGACCGGGCACGCCCTGGTGGTGGACGGGGAGGACACCTTCACGGCGATGCTCGCGCACGTCCTGCGCTCGTCCGGGCTGGACGTCACCGTCCGGCGCTACGACGAGCCGGGGCTGCGGGCGGCCGTGCTCGCGCACGAGGGCCCGGTGGTGCTGGGTCCCGGTCCGGGCGACCCGTCCGATCTGGCCGATCCGAAGATGCGGTTCCTGCGGGAGCTGACCGCGCGGGTGGTCCGCGAGCACCGGCACGGGGTGCTGGGCGTGTGCCTCGGGCACGAGCTGATCGCGGCGGAGCTGGGGCTGGAGATCGTCCGCAAGGAGGTGCCGTACCAGGGGGCGCAGACGCGGGTGGAGCTGTTCGGGCGGGAGGTGACCGTCGGGTTCTACAACAGCTTCGTGGCGCGGTGCGACGACGACGCCCGGCAGGAGCTGACCGCGCACGGGGTGGAGGTGAGCCAGGCGGAGAACGGGGAGGTGCACGCGCTGCGCGGGCCCGGGTTCGCCGGGGTGCAGTTCCATCCGGAGTCGGTGCTCACGCTGGACGGGGCAGCGATCGTAGGGGAGTTGATGGGTCAGCTGCGGGGCACGAGCACGTTCTCCGAGCGGCGGCCGGCGCTGTAGTCCAGGACGTTGCGCACCGTGGCCTCGACGATCTGGCCGACGGCGTCCTCGGTGTAGTAGGCCTGGTGGGAGGTGACCAGGACGTTGGGGAAGGTGACCAGGCGGGCCAGGGTGTCGTCGGAGATGGCCTCCAGGGACTTGTCGAGGAAGAACAGGCCCGCCTCCGCCTCGTAGACATCCAGTCCGACGCCCGTGAAGCGGCCCTCGCGCAGTTCGGCGACGAGGGCCGCGCTGTCGATGAGGCCGCCGCGGCTGGAGTTGACCAGGATCGCGTCGTCCTTCATGGCCTTGAGGGCGGTTGCGTCGATGAGGTGGCGGGTCTCCGGCAT
Organism: Streptomyces sp. ID05-39B; assembly: GCF_033794725.1. Classification (NCBI taxonomy): domain Bacteria; kingdom Bacillati; phylum Actinomycetota; class Actinomycetes; order Kitasatosporales; family Streptomycetaceae; genus Streptomyces; species Streptomyces sp. ID05-39B. The sequence continues at coordinate 18,098 of NZ_JARGEF010000143.1, forward strand.
CAGCGGCAGGTGCAGGGAGACGAGGTCGGACTCGGCGAGGAGCCGGTCCTTGGGGACGTACGTCATGCCCAGCTCCATGCAGGCGGGGTTCTCCGCGATGTCCCAGCCGAGCAGTGTCATGCCGAAGCCGTGCGCGATACGGGTGAAGGCTTCGCCGATCTTGCCGGTGCCGAGGACGCCCACGGTACGGCCGTGCAGGTCGCGGCCCATCAGTCCGTCGAGGCGGAAGTCGAAGTCGCGGGTGCGGGTGGAGGCCCGGACCACCCGCCGGTTGACGGCCATGGCGAGGGTCCAGGCGAACTCGGCGACGGAATACGGCGAGTAGTACGAGACCCGGGCCACGGTCATGCCGAGGCGTTCGGCGACGTCCAGGTCGATGTTGTTGAAGCCGGTGGAGCGCTGGGCGATCATCCGGGTGCCGCCGGCCGCGAGGGCCTGAAGGACGGGCGCGCCGAGGTCGGCGTTGACGCTGGTGGAGATCACCTCGAGACCGGCGGCGATGGGGGCGGTGTCCTCGTTGAGGAAGACGTCCAGGCAGCGGACCTCGTGGGGCGCGGGGAAGGCCCGCTCGATCAGGGGCTTCTCGTCGGCCTGGACTCCGAAGGCGAGAATCTCCATGACAGCCGGCTCCCGATTCGCACGACCCTGGGCGAAATCGACTCCGCCGGACATGCCGAATATACGGCCCGCGCCCCGCAGGTTCAGCCGAAGAACACCCCGGCCTCCGCGTACAGCGCGGGATCCACCGTCTTGAGCCGGGCCGTCGCCTCGGCGATCGGGACGCGGACGATGTCCGTGCCGCGCAGGGCGACCATGGTGCCGAAGTCGTGTTCGTGGACGGCGTCGACGGCGTGCAGGCCGAAGCGGGTGGCGAGCCAGCGGTCGAAGGCGCTGGGGGTGCCGCCGCGCTGCACATGGCCGAGGACGGTGGTACGGGCCTCGTTGCCGGTCCGCTTCTCGATCTCCTTGGCCAGCCATTCGCCGACGCCGGAGAGCCGGACGTGTCCGAAGGCGTCGAGGGTGCCGTCCTTGAGGACCAGGTCGCCGTCCTTGGGCATGGCGCCCTCGGCCGTCACCACGATCGGCGCGTACGACGCGCGAAAGCGTGAGGCCACCCAGGCGCACACCTGGTCGACGTCGAAGCGCTGTTCGGGGATGAGGATGACGTTGGCGCCGCCGGCCAGGCCCGAGTGGAGGGCTATCCAGCCGGCATGACGGCCCATCACCTCGACGACGAGGACGCGCATATGGGACTCGGCGGTGGTGTGCAGGCGGTCGATCGCCTCGGTGGCGATGCCGACGGCGGTGTCGAAGCCGAAGGTGTAGTCGGTGGCGGACAGGTCGTTGTCGATCGTCTTCGGCACGCCGACACAGGGCACGCCGTACTCCCCGGACAGTCGCGCGGCCACGCCGAGGGTGTCCTCGCCGCCGATCACGATCAGCGCCTCCACCTCCTGCCGGGCCAGGGTGTCCTTGATCCGGCCGATGCCGTTCTCGACCTTGAGGGGGTTGGTCCGGGAGGAGCCGATGATCGTGCCGCCGCGGGGCAGGATGCCGCGCACGGCCGGGATGTCCAGGCGGACCGACCGCCCTTCGAGAGGGCCGCGCCAGCCGTCGCGGTAGCCGACGAACTCGTGTCCGTACTCCTGTACGCCCTTGCGGACGACGGCCCGGATGACGGCGTTGAGGCCGGGGCAGTCGCCACCCCCGGTCAGTACTCCGACGCGCATGGAAGTGTCCCTTCGCCGCGGTTGCCTGACGAAGGCCACGGTAAGGGTGATTCAGGTCACACAGGTATGCCCCCGCGGGTGCAATTCCGGTGAATCGGCGGGGTGTTGGACCGCCCTCCCATTGCCGGGCGGTCCTACTCGTCGTCGAGGCCGCGCTCTATCGCGTACCTCACCAGCTCCACCCGGTTGTGCAGCTGAAGCTTGCCGAGGGTGTTCTGCACGTGGTTCTGGACCGTGCGGTGCGAGATGACGAGACGTTCGGCGATCTGCTTGTAGCTCAGTCCCTTGGCGACCAGGCGCAGCACCTCGGTCTCGCGGTCCGTCAGCCGGGGCGCCTTCGGCTCGTCGGGGTTCGTGGCCGGACCGGGGTCGGAGGCCAGCCGCCGGTACTCGCCGAGCACCAGCCCGGCCAGCCCCGGCGTGAACACCGGATCACCGACGGCCGTACGGCGCACCGCGTCCAACAGCTCCTCCGTGGACGCCGACTTCAGCAGATAGCCGGTCGCACCCGACTTCACCGCCTCCAGTACGTCGGCGTGCTCGCCGCTCGCGGACAGCACCAGGACGCGCAGCGCCGGGTCTGCGGCGACCACCTCCTTGCAGACCTGGACGCCCGGCTTGGCGGGCAGGTTGAGATCCAGGACGATCACATCGGGCGAGGTGGCCCGGGCACGGCGCACGGCCTGCTCGCCGTCGCCCGCGGTGGCGACCACCTCGAAGCCGGCCCCCGCGAGGTCACGGGCGACGGCCTCGCGCCACATGGGGTGGTCGTCGACCACCATCACCCTGACCGGACCCTGTTCGCTGCTCATCCCGTCCCTGCCTTCCCCCGCTTGACCTGCTGTTTCGGTACCGTCAGTTCGACCTCGGTGCCCTGCCCCGGCGTCGACACCAGCTCGGCCCCGCCGCCGAGATCACGCAGTCGGCCCCTGATGGACTGGGCGACCC
>NZ_JARGEF010000144.1:0-20671 GCF_033794725.1 Streptomyces sp. ID05-39B
GGTGCGGTGTGGGCCGGGAGCCGGCGGGCCGGGGTCTCGGTGTGCCGGCTTTCCTACGCCCTGTCCCGGTGGGCGAACGCCGCGCGCAGTTCCGGTTCGGCCGCCGCGTGGACGCCACGGACGGCTATGGAGGTCAGGTAGGCGCGGTCGTCGGCCGCGGCCGGGGCATGCCGGGTCAGGGCGGCCAGCAGGCGCTGTCCCGCGGGGGAGGCCCAGTGCGAGTAGGGGTGCGCCTCGATGCGGGCGAGGGCCAGGCAGCTCAGGGTGAGGGCCAGGGGCAGCCCGAACCATGCGGCCATGAGGACGCGCGGCATGTCCGAGGGGGCCGGCATCAGCAGGGCCGCCGCCCCCAGCGTGAGGACGGTCCAAGCGGCCCCGCGCACCTGCCGGACGCCCGCCGCCACCGTCGTACGGGTGCCGTCGGGTACCGCGAGGCCGGCGCCGACCAGGCGGTCGGCGAGTCCGCGGACCGCGTCGGCGGCCGCCGCGGCGGCCCGCACCGGAGCGATCCTGGACTGTCCCCCGGGGCCGATTGCTCCTATGACGGACCGTTCCATCTCGTCGCGCCCGCGCGGGTCCACCACCGTCGCCCAGCCGGTGTGGGCGAGCAGCAGCCGCCGCTGCCGGGCCATGGACACCAGGGTCAGCTCGGCGACCCGGCCGGGACCGCCGGACAGGAACGCCGCCTCGTACAACGTCAGGTCGTGGCCCTGGCCCGCGTCCGCGTCGACGGACGCAGAACGGACGGCGGCCAGGCACAGCCGGCTGCACGCGACACCGGCGACGGCCCAGGCCGGCAACAGGAGAAGGACCCAGAACATGCCGTGTTTCTATGCCAGAAACGCAGGAAAACGCTACGCCTTGTTCACTATCCGGACCCGGTGTCGTGGATATGTGACGTTCCGTTTGTCTTCGTCCGGACGCGAACGCGAACGCGGACGTGGACGTGGACGTGGACGCGGTCACGGACCGGACGCGGACGGATCAGGAGCCGTCGGCCGAGGGGGGACCGGTCGCGGCCGGCGGGAGCGGGTAACTCGGGTCCGGTGAGGGCGCCAGCGGCACGACCGCGCCGGGGTCGGCGACGGGACCCGGCGGGGCGGGGGAGCGGGTGACCGGCGGTGTGCTGCCGGCCACGAGGTCCCTGGCCAGACCGGCGAAGTCGACGTAACCGGTTGCCTCCAGGACCTTGATGTGGTCCAGGACAGTGGTGTTGGCGTCGTCGGCGAGGTCACGGACCAGCGCGTTCTGTGTGCCGGCCCGGACCTGGGCGACAAGGGAGAACACCCGGCCGTGCGCCAGCCGCAGGATGTTGGCGAACTCGCGGTCAAAGTCCTCCCCCTGTGCCCCGTCCAGCGTCCTCAGCCAGTCCTGCTGCTGGTCGGTGGGGTCGTTCGGCAGCGCGAGCCCGAGCTGTGCGGCGACCGTGCGCACCCGCTCGTCCAGGAAGGCGTGCCCCTCGACCAGGTGCCGCCCCGCCGTCCGTACGGCCTCGGTCGTGCCCTTGGCCTGTGCCTGCCGGCCGGCCGGCAGTTCCCACAGCCCGGCCAGCCGCACCTTCGTGACGAAGTCGCGGTCGGGCCCGGACAGCGGCCCGTACTGGGTCGCCACGGTCTCCGCGTTCAGTACGTCGACGCCGGTGCCGGACCGGTCCTCGTACGACCAGAGCGGGAAGACCAGCGCGACGAGCGTCGCCGTCAGGCCGACGACGATGAGCCCGGTGCCATTGAAGATGCCTCTGCCCTGGATCGGGGGGCGCGGTCGGGGTCGCATGGTGCCTCCTGCTCACGGCACCGCACGCTCGTGCTTCGGGTGCGGGGTGCGGAGTTGGCATATTACTGCGGCGCCGGGGCCAACTGCCGTACGGGGGCGAAGCGTTGCATCTCGGGCATCTAGGGGTGAATGGGTGGGGAAGGGTAGGTGGCAAAGAGGGGGAAACCGTCGAGAAATCGGTTGCTGAGACGGGCGGCCGAACCTGGTGTTAACCCCGGCACACTGGAGCCCCACCGATCGGGGCGGCGGGTTCTATCGATCGCCGCTCGGTCACCGTTCGGGCACCGCCCGATCGCTGCCCCGTGGTTGCCCCGGTGGTCGCCCGTGGTGGCCCAGGCGTCGCCGGTCAACGCCCGATCAGTGATCGGCCCACCTGGCCCACCCGTCCCAGCCGGGACAGCGGCCTCGGCGCCGGGCCCGAGCGGTCCAGCCACCAGCGCCGCAGTTCGCGCCGGGCCCGCCCCTCCGCCAACTGCCCGCCGAGCAGCAGTCGCTCGGCGAAGTCCAGCGCGTCCTGCCGGTAACCGCCACGCATCGGGTGCCCCTGGGCGTACGTGACGAACGCGGCCCGGTAGCCCGTGCCGAGGATCAGCGGCAGCTCCGGGGCCAGCTTCGCCACCACGTCCGCCCGCTTCGCGGCCAGCGCGCGGGCCTGCACGCCGAGCCGTACCCGGTCGAAGCCCTCAGGGACGGGCGTCCCGGCGACCAGCGCGGACAGCAGAGCGGCCTGGGTGACCCCGAGCCGCTGCCGTGCGGCGTCACCGGCGACGGCCGGCCCCTCGCACTCCCCGTCGGCGCCCGTGGCCGCCGCCTCGGGGGCGGACTCTCCTTCCTGGGCCCCGCGCTGCCGTGCTCCGGCCTCCACCGCCTCCCGGATCACTTCCAGCTCCCGCTCCAGCTCGGCCGGTTCGGGGAAGTTCTCGTCCCGCTCCAGCAGCACGCCGGGCGGGGCGACGCGGGAGGTGAGGTCGGTCAGGATGTCGAGGACGGGGCGCGGCACCGGATGCGCGTGGCTGTCGTGCCAGACGCCGTCCCGTTCGAAGCCGCCCGCGACATGGACGTACGCGATGGCTTCCAGGGGCAGCTCCGCGAGTGCCTTGGCGGGGTCCTCGCCGCGGTTGACGTGATTGGTGTGCAGGTTGGCCACGTCGATGAGCAGCCGCACGCCGGTGCGGTCGGCCAGCTCGTACAGGAACTGCCCCTCCGTCATCTCCTCGCCGGGCCAGGCGATGAGTGCCGCGATGTTCTCCACGGCGAGTGGCACGGGCAGGGACTCCTGCGCGATGCGCACGTTCTCGCACAGCACGTCCAGCGCGTCCCGGGTGCGTGGCACGGGCAGCAGATGGCCGGCCTCCAGCCGCGGGGTGGCGGTCAGCGGGCCGCCCGCCCGGACGAACGCGATGTGCTCGGTCACCAGGGGCGAGCCCAGTGCCTCGGCCCGCTCGGCGAGCGCGGTCAGCCGCTCCGCGTCGGGCCGGTCGGCGCCGCCGAGGCCGAGCGAGACGCCGTGCGGGACGACAGTGACCCCGCGTTCACGCAGCCGCAGCAGGGACTCGGGGAGGTGACCGGGGCAGATGTTCTCGGCCACGGCCTCGACCCAGTCGATGCCCGGCATGCGTTCCACGGCGTCCGCCATCTCCGGCCGCCAGCCGATTCCCGTACCGAGCAGCGTCATGGTCCCCTCCTTCTTCGCCGGCCCCCTGCGTGGTGACGGGGATATGACCCCGCCGGCCGGGCCCGAACCGCCGACAGCGCTCCTTCAGAGCAACATTTGAGGTTTCGGCCGCGCACACCGCACGGCTCGCCCGGCCCCTGGAGGTACGCGCGGCGGGCCCGCCCGGTTCAGAGAAACGGCGCAGAAAGGGAAGGAAAGGGAAGGAAACAGAGGAAACGCGGGGCGCGGCAGCAGCGGCGACGGACGGACCGGCGGTCAGTACTCCAGTTCCGGGCGCAGCGGGCCGCCGACCGTGTGCAGGTGTCGCAGGACCTGGGCGTAGGAGTCGACGAGCCCGGTCTCGTGGTAGGCGACGCCGTGCCGGGCGCAGAACGCGCGCACGAGCCCCTGGGCATGGCGCAGGCTGGGCCGCGGCATGGACGGGAACAGGTGGTGTTCGATCTGGTAGTTCAGCCCGCCGAGCGCGAGGTCGGTGATCCGGCCGCCACGGATGTTGCGCGAGGTCAGTACCTGCCGGCGCAGGAAGTCGATCTTGTCGTCCTTGCCGAAGATGGGCATGCCCTTGTGGTTGGGGGCGAAGGAGCACCCCATGTACAGCCCGAACAGTCCCTGGTGCACCAGGAGGAAGCACACGGCCTGGAGGGGGGACAGAACCAGGAAGAGGGCGGCCAGATAGCCACCGACATGCGCCGTGAGCAGTCCCGCACCGACCAGCCTGGTCCTCCCCGAGGTCGCGGTGCCGCCGCGCTCGAACAGTGCCCGTACGCCGGCCACGTGCAGGGCGAGTCCTTCCAGGAGCAGCATCGGGAAGAACAGCCAGGCCTGCTGACGGGCCAGCCAGGCGTACGCTCCGCGGCGCACGCGGGCCTGGTCCTGGGTGAAGGCGATCGCGCCGTCGGCGATGTCGGGGTCACGGTCGACGTGGTTGGGGTGGGAGTGGTGACGGTTGTGCTTGGCGATCCACCAGCCGTAGCTGAGGCCGATCAGCAGGTCGGCGTGCAGGTGGCCGAGCAGGCTGTTGACGCGTTTGGAGGCGGCGATCTGGTGGTGTCCGGCGTCGTGCCCGATGAACCCGGTCTGGGTGAACATCACCGCGAGGAAGGCGGCGGTCACCAGCTGCCACCACGACTGCCCGATCAGGGCGAACGCGGTCCAGCCGACGGCCAGCAGGAGCAGGTTCGCGCCGACCTTGACGAAGTAGTAGCCGGGCCGCCGCTCGAGCAGCCCGCTCTGTTTCACCTCGCGGGAGAGCGAGGCGTAGTCGCTGCCCCGGCCGACGGGAGGGGGTTTGGTCATCTCGGCTTGCCCTGCCGGACCGCCCCGGTGACCGATGCCGTGGTGCGCAGCGGTCGCGGGGGTCACAGCGGTCACTGAGGTCACAGGGGTCACATCGGCTACGGAGGCGGTTGCGGTCGTCCCGGATGTCACGGAGTTCGCGGAGTTCACGGAGTTCACGGCGTGTCCTTTCGGCGTTGGAGCAGGAGGTGGAGGAGCGCTGCCTGCGGCGCGGGCCCGGCCTTGCGACGGGGAGCCCTCATGCGGCGCCGACCTGGCGAATGCGCACTCGCGCGATCCCGGTCCGCCGGCCACCGGCCGTCGAAGAGAACCCCCGAAACGGCGAAGCGCCCGCTGTCAGAACTCCGCGGGCGCTGTCACGTCGCACACTTCAACCACAGCCACTGCTTCCAACGTACGGGGCACGGGGAACGTTCCCGGCCGTCGGGTCAGGACGGACGCGACCGGTCGGCCACAGGCCCGGAGGGGAGTACGGTTGCGGCACCGAGCGCACTTCGCGTGCCGTCATCCAAGACGGCGTCGCCCTCGGGGAACGGCAAGGCTGCCGGAGCACTTCGCGTCCGGCCGGAAAGAGCCGCACGATGCCCCCTGGCCTGTTCTGACGCGCTGTCTTCCGAATGCCGTTTCCGCGCCCCGCGGTAACGGATTTCCTTAGTTTCCGGGGCGTTGGGAGACATTCCGGCGCCGCGCCTCCTGCACGTCCCGAACCGATCAAGAGGATGTAGGGAGCATGTATTCACAGGAATCGATCTCCGGTCGCCGACGCGGCCGTCCCGAACCGACCGCCGAGACGCTCTCCGGACTGGCGTGCCTCATCTGCGCCACCGACTACCGCTCCGCGTCGGCCCCGGAGGCGGTGGTGGTGTCCGACCGCGGCGGCAGGCCACTGCTCGCCTGCCGGGGGACCTGCGCACGCATGGCGGGCGGATCGGTCGACGGTCTCGACGTGACACCCCTCCCGCTGGACGAGCGCGTACGCAGGCACCAGGACGCCGCTCACCGGGACACCCCGCACGAGGACACCCCGCACGAGGACACCCGTCACCCGGGCGACCCTTCCTGACCCGGAACCCCGGCAGCCGTGACCCGCACGACAAGAACCCCATGATGAGGAAGCGCATGAGCCTGTTGAGCCTCGGAGTACTCGCCTCCTCCCGCAAGGAGAACGAGTTCCGGCTGCCCCTGCACCCCGCTCACCTCCACCGGATCGCCCCCGACGTACGCGAGAGAATCTTCCTCGAACAGGGCTACGGCGAACGGTTCGGTGTCGCCGACGACGCCCTGCTGCCGCTCGTGGCCGGACTGCGCTCCCGCGAGCGGCTCATCGCCGAGTGCGACGTACTGCTGCTGCCCAAACCCCTGCACGAAGACGCCGCGGAGCTGCGCGAGGGCCAGGTGCTGTGGGGATGGCCGCACTGCGTGCAGGACGAGAAGATGACGCAGATCGGCATCGACCGACGGCTGACCCTGATCGCCTGGGAGGCCATGAACCACTGGACCTCCACCGGCGCCTTCAGCGTCCACGTCTTCCACAAGAACAACGAGCTGGCCGGTTACTGCTCGGTGCTGCACGCCCTGCAGCTCGGCGGGGTGACCGGCAGCTACGGGCGTCGCCTGCGGGCCGTGGTCATCAGCTTCGGCGCCACGGCGCGCGGAGCGGTCACGGGCCTGGGCGCCATGGGCGTCTCGGACGTCACGGTCCTCACCCAGCGCGCCGCGGCGGCCGTGGCGTCGCCGATGCCGTCGGTGGTGATGGGCCACTTCGCCGAGGACGAAGACGACCCCTCGCGCCTGCGGGCGTTCACCGCGGCCGGTTCCGTGCCGCTGGCGGAGTACCTGGCCGGGTTCGACATCATCGTCAACTGTGTCCTCCAGGACACCGACGCCCCGCTCACGTTCGTCACCGAGGAGGAACTGGCCCTGTTCCGGCCGGGCACCTTCTTCGTCGACGTCGCCTGCGACGAGGGCATGGGCTTCGCCTGGGCCCGGCCGACGACCTTCGGCGACCCGATGCCCACGGTCGGGCGGGACTGCCACTACTACGCGGTGGACCACAGCCCGTCCCACCTGTGGAACTCCGCCACCTGGGAGATCAGCGAGGCGCTCCTGCCCTACCTCCGCAAGGTCATGCGCGGCCCCGCGGCGTGGGAGGCCGACGCCACGGTCAGCAAGGCCATCGAGATCCGCGACGGCGTCGTCATGAACCCGAAGATCCTGTCCTTCCAGAACCGCACAGCCGCCTACCCGCACGCCGCCGAGCCGCCGGCCCCGCCCGCCACACCGGCGACGAAGCCCTCCGCCCAGCCGGCCTGACGACCCTGCGGAGGTGACCGGCCCCGGTCACCTCCGCGATAGCCCCGGACAAGCCCCGAAAAGGGCTCCGCGGGGCCCCGAGTTTCACCGGGAGCGCAGCGCCGGGTGCTCCGCGACCACCGTGCAGCTGCCCGGCGCGATCTCGGTGAACCCCGCGTCCCGCACCAGCGGCAACCCGCTCGCGGTCAGCTCACGCCAGCGCTCGGGGCCCGCGGTGCGCACGGCCAGCGGGAAGCCCGCCGCGCGCCACGCCGACCGCTCCGCGTCGGACAGCTCCCACCAGGCGAGCTGCGCGCCGTGCCCGGCCTGCGCCATGGCCTTGCCCGCCGACATCTCCACCTCGGGGCTCATCCACAGCACCGGTATGCCCGGATCGGCCGTCGGCGGCTCCTCGGGGTCGTCGAGATCGGTCCCCGACACCTGGAGCTTCGCCAGCTCCTTCGGCCACCCGTCCAACGGCACCGGCGGGAACACCCGCACCTGTGCCGCCTTCCCGGTCACGGTGATCCCGGGCAGCTCCCCTGCCCGCCGCCACTCGGCCCCACGGGCCCGCCGTACGACCTTGCGGATCCGGGCGTCCTGCCAGTCGCGCACGGTCCGCGCCCACTCTCCGTCCCCGAGGGCCCGCTCGTCGCTCAGCAGCACGAGCACGGCCCGAGCCGCGGTCTCGAGCGCGTCGGTACGGCCGGGAGGGTCGGCCTTCTCCAACCGGACGACGAGGGGAAGGACGTACTGGGGCGCCTCATCACGCGGATGCGGCTCGGTCTGGAACGGGCTCTCACTCACTCGGCGCAGGGTACTGGACCCACACAGGCCCGGACCGGCCGCCGGTCAGCCCGAGCAGGCCGTCCGCTGAGCCTCCTGCCACTCGCACACCGGGCACATCGTGATCCCCTTGTACGACTCCGGGTACTCCGTCGGCTTCCGGCACAGTACGCACTCCGCGTACGGCGGCCCCTCGGCCCTGGGCGGCCTGGTCGCGTCGATCAGACAGTAGGCGGTTTCGCTGTCTTTGCTGTCGTCGCTCATGACTCCAGCGTACGAGAGTGGCGCGCCCCTCAGCGGTGGCTGCCCGTGGCGCCGATCAGCTCGGAAACCTTGACGAACCGGTAGCCCCGGCGGCGCAGCTCGGGCACGATCGCGCGCACCGCCCGCTCGGTGACCGGGGCGGCGCTGCGCGTGCAGTGCATGACCACCACCGATCCCGGTTTCACGCCCTCCAGCACCTGCCGGGCCACGGCGTCCGCGTCGGTGGCGAAGGCGTCGCCGCTCACCACGTCCCACTGCACCACCGTGACCCCCGTGCCGCGCACCGCGCGCAGCGCCTGCCCGTCGTAACAGCCCCCGGGGAAACGGAAGTACGGCATCGCGTCCGGCACCCCGGCCTTACGGAAGGCCGCGTACGCCCGCTCCACGTCCGCCCGCATCGCGTCCCGCTCCACGGTCGGCAGGCCGTAGCAGTCGTCGGTGAAGGCGTAGTGGCTGTAGGAGTGGTTGGCGACCTCGAAGAGCGGGTCCCGGCCGATGGTGCGGGCCTGGACCGGGTACTCCTCGGCCCACCTGCCCGTCATGAACACGGTCGCCGGTACCTTCGACGCCCGCAGCGTGGCGATCAGCCCGGGATTGTCGAAGCGCTCACCGGCCGCGGCCCTCCCTCCCTGGCCGGCGGTCATGTCGGCGTCGAAGGTGAGGGCGACGGTCTTGTCGCCGGTGCGGGAGGCGTGCGCGAAGACGGGGGCCTGGCCCGCCGGTCCCGGCGCGAGCGTGGGCGGCCGGGACACGGCGGGCGAGGGCTGGGCGGGGGCCTGGCGGGCTGCCCGGGGCGCGGGCGCCCCGGCCGTGCCGCAGGCGGCGAGCACGGCACCGAGGACACCGACGCCGAGGGCACTGACGGCGAGGGCACTGACGGCGGCGAGGCGGCGTACGGGAGGGATCACCGTATGAAGCTATGAGCGGTGAACGCCTCTTGTGTGTTGATATGTGCGCGCCTCGTGCCGCGTTCACCCACCCGGGTCACCAGGGGCTGTCACCGGCCCCGGCCGGCGGAGCCGGCACCGACCCTTGCACCGGCCTACCGGCGCCAGGGGCCCGTCACCGCGAACGTCGTTCCCGGCGTATAGCAGTTGACGTACATCGTCCGGCCGTCCGGGGAGAAGGCGACGCCGGCGAACTCGCCCCACTCCGGCTCCTCGGGCGTACCGATGTTCTGCCGCCCGCGCGCCATCGCGTACACCTCGCCGCCCCGCGTCACGCCGTAGACGTGCTGGGCGCCGTTGCCGTCCTCGCAGACCATCAGGCCGCCGCTGGGAGCGAGGCAGATGTTGTCCGGGGACTCGCCCGGCAGCTGTACGTCCGTGTCCGGGCCGAAGACGATCACCAGCGTCAGCCGGCGGCGGGCCGGGTCGTACCGCCAGATCTGGCCGAAGTGGTCGGCCGCAGAGCCTTCCGTCCCGCGCGCGAACGACGACACGAAGTACACGCACCGCCCGCCCCAGTAGCAGCCCTCCAGCTTCTGGGCGTGCGTGACGCCCCTGCGGCCGAAGTCCTGGAGCCTGATCGGCGTCCCGGCGGCCAGCGGGTCCGGTACGTCGACCCACTCGACGCCCTCGAAGCTCGCGCCCGTCTCCTGGACCGACGACAGGTCCGGTACGCCCGGCACGCGCATCGCCTGGAGCCGGCCACCCGCGCGCAGCGAACCCACGCCGCCCAGCGGCTTCTCCGGGAGGAAGCGGTAGAACAGGCCGAAGGGCCTGAGGAAGGCGTCCTCCGTCTCGTAGACGATCCCCAGGTGCGGGTCGACGGCGATCGCCTCGTGCTGGAAGCGGCCCATCGCGGTCAGTGGGACCGCCCCGGTGCGGCGCGGGTCGGACGGGTCCACCTCGAAGATGAAACCGTGGTCCTTGGTGTAGCCGTTGGTGCCGGCCTTGTCCTCGTTCTCCTCGCAGGTCAGCCAGGTGTGCCAGGGGGTGGGCCCACCCGCGCAGTTGACGGCCGTACCGGCGATCGCGACCCGCTCGGCGAGCACCCGGTTGTCCGGGTCCAGCGTCAGGGCCGTACAGCCGCCCTTGCCGGCCGGGTCGTAGGTCAGGCCCCCGACGGTGGGGACGGGGAGCGCGGCGTTGTGCCGGTTCTCGTGATTGCGGACGAGGTGGACGCGTCCGTGGCGGCCGGGCAGGGCCGTCATGCCGTCGTGGTTGGAGGGGACGGGGCCCTCCCCGGAGCGCAGCGGGTCGCCCTCTCGGGACAGGACCCGGTAGCGGAAACCTTTCGGCAGGTCGAGCAGGCCGTGCGGGTCGGGGACCAGTGGGCCATAGCCGCTGTGACCGTTCTGGGTGGCGAGGTTCTGGGCGGCGGTGGCCGTATCCGGGAAAAGTTCGGACAGGGCCCCGGAGAAGGCGATGCCCGCTCCCAGGGCACCGGTGCGGGCGAGGATCTGACGACGGGTCGCGGACATGGGGTGACCTTCCTGCTGGCGGACAGGGACGGTGACCCCGCCGTGTCTATCACCCGGCGCCCGCCTCGGGAACCACGCGCGTAGCTCGTGTCACTGGTTCATCGGTGGGGGCGGAGGGGACGGAGGTGGGGATGGCGGTGGAGATGGTGGCGTTGAGGAGCGCTGTTGGTTTCGTGGTTGCGGTTGCCCTTGTTGCTGAAGCTGGGGCTGTTGCTGGGCGCGTTCCAGGAAGCGCAGCAGTTCCACCGGGAAGGGCAGCACGAGGGTCGAGTTCTTCTCGGCGGCCACCGCCACCACCGTCTGGAGGAGCCGGAGTTGGAGCGCGGAGGGAGTGTCCTCCATCTGCTGGGCCGCCTCGGCGAGCTTCTTCGACGCCTGGAGTTCCGCGTCCGCGTTGATGATCCGGGCCCGCCGCTCACGATCGGCCTCGGCCTGACGGGCCATCGAACGCTTCATCGTGTCGGGCAGCGACACATCCTTGATCTCCACCCGGTCGATCTGCACGCCCCAGCCCACCGCCGGACTGTCGATCATCAGCTCCAGGCCCTGGTTGAGCTTCTCCCTGTCGGACAGAAGATCGTCCAGCTCGCTCTTGCCGATGATCGACCGCAGTGAGGTCTGCGCCATCTGCGAGACGGCGAAGCGGTAGTCCTCGACGTTGACGATCGCCGCCGCCGGGTCCACGACCCGGAAGTAGACGACCGCGTCGACCCGCACGGTCACGTTGTCGCGGGTGATGCCCTCCTGCGCGGGCACGGGCATCGTCACGATCTGGAGATTGACCTTGCGCATCCGGTCGATGCCGGGGACCACCATGGTGAAGCCGGGCCTGCGTACCTCGCCGGCGACCCGGCCGAGCCGGAAGACCACCCCACGCTCGTACTGCTTGACCACCCGCGCGGCCGCCAGCACATACGCGCATCCTGCGGCGCCGACCGCCGCGGCCGCAGACAGCAGATCCTCGACCATGACGACCTCCTCCAGGAGAGGCCCGAAACGCCTTTCCTGCAAAGATATGCCGCCGTCGGGTCCGGGGCCACGGGGTGTGCGCGGCTGCGTACGGCTGTGCTGTCCACGGCTGTGCTGCGTACGGCTGTGCTGCGTACGGGTGTGGTGCCGAGACTGGCGGTGGGCAGGGGAAAGTTCTCCGGAACCGCTTCGGCGGCCTTTCCCCGGGATTGGCGGCGCGCTTTTCGTAAGCGTTTGCCGAGACGTTTCCGGAAGTTTTTTCCGATGTGGGTTGCCGAAAACGCTTCCTGACGTGTTTCCCGAACCGTTGCGGGAAGCATTTTCCCCACGGGCTTCAGCAAGTGCGGTCGTAATCGGTTTCCGTGTGCCGTGCTGCAATCCTGTCGGAAGCGGTTTCCGGATGACTGCGCCGGAATTCCGTCGAAATCGGTTTCCGCACGCCTGTCGCGAGCCTCGCCGAAACCCTTCCGGAAACTTTGCCGGGCGCCTTGCGGAAACCTTGCAGGGCGCCTTTGCGGAAAAGGCCGTTCCCGAAGCCGTTTCCGAAATTCGTTGCCGAAGGCCGCTGCCGGAAGACTTGCGGCAGCGCCCTGCCGGAGGGTCCTGCCCAAGGGCCCCACCGAAGGGTCCTGCGCAAGGGCCCCACCGGAGGGCCCTGCCGACCTGTTCCCGGCAAGGCCCAACCCCCGTCGCCTACGCGGCCGTGGTGACCCGTACCGGTTCGGTACCCGCGTCGCTGTGCCGTTCGGCCCAGTTCTCCAGCGCGGTCCGGCAGGCGTGGTCGAGGTGGTGCAGTCCGGAGAGGTCCAGTTCGACGGGGCGGTCCTGCGGCAAGGCCTCCAGGCTGTCCAGGATCTTCGGCAGCCGGAGGAAGGTCGCGTTGCCCGACAGGTACGCCTGGACGGGTCCTGCGCCCTTGTCGACGATCTCCATCTTGATGTGGGAGGCCTCCCAGGCGGTTTTGACGATCGCCAGCGCCAGGCCGATGAGCACACCCTCGAACATGCTGACCGCGACGATCGACACCGCTGTGACGACCAGGATGAGCGCCTCGCCGCGGTGTTCGCGCCACAGCGACACGAGTCCGCGGACCGGGACGAGCTTGGCTCCCGCGTGGACGAGGATGCCCGCGAGGGCCGGGATCGGTATGTAGGCGAGCACGTTGGGCAGGAGGGCCGCGAAGAGCAGCAGCCAGACGCCGTGCAGTACCCGGGACGCCTTGGTGCGGGCGCCCGCCTGGACGTTGGCCGCGCTGCGCACGATCACCGCGGTCATCGGCAGGGCGCCGAGCGCACCGCAGACGGCGTTGCCCGCGCCCTGCGCCAGCAGTTCCTTGTCGTACTCGGTGCGTGGTCCGTCGTGCAGCCGGTCCACCGCCGCCGCGCTGAACAGCGACTCGGCGGACGCGATCAGGGTGAAGGCGACGACGGTGCCGAGCAGGCCGACGTTCGCCGGCTCGCCGAAGGCGTCGAGGGAGGGCGGCTGGATCGAGCCGAGCAGGCCGTGGACCTCGACGGTGGCCACGGGCAGGTCGAGCACCAGGGCGGCGAGCGTGGCGAGGGCGACCGCGGCGAGCGGGCCGGGCACCGTGCGCACCTTCGCCGGCAACCGCTTCCACAGCACGAGGACGGCCACGGTGCCGGTGCCGACGGCGAGCGAGGCGAGCGCCCCGGTGGCGCCGAAGGCGTCCACGAGAGCCTCCGGCAGCCCCGTGATCTTCGCCAGGCCGGATTCGGGGGCCTTGGTGCCGATCAGTGAGTAGAGCTGTCCCGCGATCAGCACCAGGCCGATCCCGGCCAGCATGCCTTCGACGACGGAGACGGAGATGGCCCGGAAGTAGCGCCCCAGTCTGAAGGCGCCCATCGCGATCTGGAGCACGCCGGTGGCGAGCACGAGCACACCGAGGGCGGGCAGCCCGAACTCCCGTACCGCTTCGAAGACCAGCACGGTCAGACCGGCCGCCGGGCCGGACACCTGGAGGCTGCTGCCCCGCATCAGGCCGGTGACGAGGCCGCCGACGATGCCGGTGACGAGTCCGAGTTCGGCCGGCACTCCGGAGGCCACGGCCACGCCGACGCACAGCGGCAGCGCGACCAGGAAGACGACGAGGGAAGCGGCGAAGTCCTGCTTGAGGTGGGGGAACTTGGTCATCGGGGTCCTCACAGGGCCTCGAAGGAGTCGGTGTCCACGCGGTGTTCGCGTACGGCACCGGTGTGCACCTCGTAGTACCAGCCGCGGACCCGCAGCCGGCCGTCCGTCAGCCGCTTGTCCACGCAGGGGTAGGAGCGCAGCCGCAGCAGCTGGGCGAGGACGTGGTGCTGCACCGCCCGTGCGACGGTCGGATCGCCGGCGTCGGCGGGTTCGGCGGCGGTGGGTTCGTCCGCGGCGTGCGCGAGCCAGGCGCGCACGGCGGGGACGGAGTCGAGGTCGTCGCCGCGCACGAGGGCGCCGACGGCGCCGCAGTGGGAGTGACCGCAGACGACCACGTCCCGGACGCCGAGCACCTCCACCGCGTACTCGATGGTGGCGGCCTCGCCGGTCGGGGATTCGGAGACGTAGGGGGGAACGATGTTTCCCGCGGTGCGCAGCTCGAACAGCTGGCCGGGGCGGGCGCCCGTGATCAGGGCGGGGACCACCCGTGAGTCGGAGCAGGTGATGAACAGGACCTCGGGGGACTGGCCGTCTGCGAGCTCGGCGAACTCCTCAGGGCGCTGTCCGAACGTGCGGGCGTTGTCGATGAGGGGCTGCATGCGTGGTGATTCCTCCTGGCGCGCCGTGGGGGCGCGTCGGACGGGCAGGACAGGTGGGGGACTGTTGCTCTGCGCCGCTCTCAGCAGCGGAAGACCTGAAGTGCCGCCGGAGCGTGGGCCGTCGAGGATCTCGACCAGTGCCGGTGATGGCCGGCCCGGTGGGCGGGGTGGTGCCCGGACGCCTGGTTCTGGACGGACCGGTCGCGCTCGGGCTGCTGGGGCGCCGGTGCGGCCGTGACGGTGGTGCGGTGCCGGTCGCGGGTGCCCAAGGGGTCGAAGGGTTCCTCGGACCGGCCGCAGGGGCGGGCGCTGAGGATCTCGTCGCGCGCGGGCTTGGCGGAGGGCTTGATCCCGGGCTGGGCCTTGGCCTCGATATGACGGGCCGTGTGCGCTTGTGCGAAGGAAGACGTGAGTGCGAAGAACGGGAGCGCGAGCAGGGTTGCGGCGACGAGTGACACCAGGGTCCGGGTCGTCCCACCTCGGAACATGCGCCCTCCTCCCGACACCTCACGCTTCTAGTCCGGACCAACGGTTGGTCAACCACGGGTCAAGAAACACGTTAACCCTGCGAAGTTGTTTGCAGGGTTAACGCGGCGTTTCGAGAGGAAGTGCGCCTCAAAACGGCGGGTCGGGTGGCGCGAACCGGCCCTTACCGGCGGTCGTATGACGCTCAGACAGGCTCGACGAGTCCCTTGGCGTCGCGGGCCAGCGCGGTGAGGCGGGAGATCGCCCGGAAGTACTTCTTGCGGTAACCGCCGTTCAGCATCTCCTCGCTGAACAGGCGGTCGAACGGCAGTCCGGAGGCCAGCACCGGGACCTCGCGGTCGTAGAGCCGGTCGGCGAGGACGACCAGGCGCAGGGCCGTCGACTGGTCGGGAACCGGCTGGACGTCGGTGAGGCAGACCGCTTTCAGGCCATCGGTCAGCGCGCCGTATCGGCTGGGGTGGACCCGGGCGAGGTGGTCGAGGAGATGCGGGAAGTCGTCGAGCGAGGAGCCGGCGGTGGCGTACGCCGCCTTGGTGACCTGTTCCTCGGAGTACGGTGCCGGCGCCTCGGGCAGGCCGCGGTGGCGGTAGTCCTCGCCGTCGATGCGCAGGGCACGGAAGTGCGCGGACAGGCCCTGGATCTCGCGCAGGAAGTCGGCCGACGCGAACCGGCCCTCGCCGAGCTTGCCCGGCAGGGTGTTGGAGGTGGCCGCGAGGGCGACGCCCGCCTCGACCAGCTTGCCGAGCAGCGTCGAGACCAGGACGGTGTCGCCGGGGTCGTCCAGTTCGAACTCGTCGATGCACAGCAGCCGGTGCCCGGAGAGGGTCCGCACCGTCTGCTGGAAGCCGAGGGCGCCCACCAGGTTCGTCAGCTCGACGAACGTGCCGAACGCCTTGAGCGCGGGCTCGGCCGGGGTGGCGTGCCACAGGGAGGCCAGCAGGTGGGTCTTGCCTACGCCGTACCCGCCGTCCAGGTAGACGCCGCGCGGGCCGGCCGGGAGCTTCGGCGCCTTCGCCCGGCCGAAGCCGAGGAACCCCCGTCTGGCGGTACCGACGGCGTGCGCCCCGCCGAGCCCCGCGGCGAAGTCCTCCAGGACCCCCACCGCCTGGACCTGGCTGGGCTGGTTCGGATCCGGGATGTACGTGCTGAAGCGCACCGAGTCGAACCGGGGCGGCGGCACCATCTCCGCGACCAGCCGGTCCGCGGGGACACGCGGCTCACGGGTGCAGAGGGATACGGGGGCCACGTCGGCTATCGGTTCGAGGCCGGGGGCGGGCTGGGAGGACGACACGGTTCCCCATGGTAAGCGCCGTGCCAGACTGCCAGGCATGCGACGGCTGTTCCCTGTGACCGACGAGACAGTGACCGACGAGACAGTGACCGACCGGACGGCGGCCGACGCGGCGCCGGCCGGCCTTGGGGACGAGGGGGGTGGTGCGCGGCGGGCCCATGGGCGCAGCCCCGGCGGGCACGAGTGGACCCTCGACGAGATCGCCGACGCCTACGCCTATCCGGAGCGCCGGTTCGGCGAGCCCGTGGCCTGGCTGCGCGCCAACATGGTCTCCACCCTCGACGGGGCCGCCCAGCACGAGGGACGCTCCCAGCCCATCTCCAGCGCGACCGACATGCGGGTCTTCGGCACGCTGCGGGCGCTCGCCGATGTGGTGATCGTCGGCGCCCAGACCGTACGGCAGGAGCAGTACCGTCCGGCCCGCGCGCGTGCGGAGTTCGCGGAGCGGCGGGAGGCGGCCGGGCAGGGCGCCGCCCCGGCGATCGCGATCGTCAGCGCCAGCCTGGACCTGGACTTCTCGCTGCCCCTCTTCACCTCCCCGCTCGTTCCCACGCTGATCCTGACCGGCGCGGCGGCGGCCCCCGACCGGGTCGCGGCGGCCGAGAAGGCGGGCGCCCACGTGGTGATCGCCGGCGACGGCATGGGCGTCGAGCCCGCGCGGGCCGTCCGGGCCCTCGCCGGCCTCGGACACACCCGGCTGCTCACCGAGGGCGGCCCCCGGCTGCTCGGGCAGCTGGTCGCCGCCGGGGTGCTCGACGAGCTGTGCCTGACCGTCTCCCCGATGCTCGCGGCGGGCGGCGCGCAGCGGATCGCGGGCGGACCGGCGGTCGCGGTTCCGCAACGGTTCGCACTGGTGTCCCTGCTCGAGGAGGACGGGTTCCTCTACAGCCGGTACGGGCGGGCCTGATGTACCAGGTGGCAGGGGGTGTGAGGCGGTGCGGCCGGGGGAAGGCGGGGGCGACACCCCGAGAAGCCGAATTCGGCGGAATCTTCCGTTCCGGTTAGCTTCGGGTGGGCAGACTAGGACACGCAGACCCCGTGCGAACGCGGGGAAGGATGGTTTCCGCAGGGCCTTGACGGCCCACGGAGGACTGAGGGCCACGGGGGTCCTCGAAGGAGAATGAGGCGCTGGTGTTCACAAGCGTTTTGATGATCGAGAAGGCCCTGACGTCCGCCGACGTGGAGTTCGTCACCACTTTGCACGGTGACGAGCCGGTCTCCTTCCACGTACTGCTCCAGCCTCGCGGCGATCAGGCGGACCGCTTGTTGCGGGCCATCGACGACGTCGCGCTCGGCGAGCTGGACGAGGCGGCGAAGGAGCGCGAGACGCCCGAGGGCGAGGAGGCCAAGGGGTTCGGGGTCCGGGCCCTGGACGTGTCCCTCCAGGCGCTGCACGCCGCCGGCAGCGAGGCGGTGGGACGGCTGGTGGAGGACCACCCGCTGGACGCGCTCAAGGCACTCGTCGAGGAGACCGGCGCGGACGAGGTGATCGTCCTGACCGATCCGCACTACGTGGAGGAGTTCTTCCACCGCGACTGGGCGTCGCGGGCCCGGCACAAGGTGGGGGTGCCGGTGCTGAAACTCTTCTCGCACAGCAAGGTGTGACCGCGGGCCGGCTGCCGCTGGCTGGGGGTGCGCTGTAGCGCGGTGAGGGTGGTGGTGGGGGTGGTTCGGGCGTCCGGCGGTCATGTGTGGCCGGTCGCGCGGTTCCCCGCGCCCCTGAGGCCGGCTGTGGTGGGCCTTGCGGGATGGCAGGGGCCGGGGGCGACGCCGTGACCCTGGGTCGGCCAGGGGTGCCGTGCGCAATAAGGTGGGGGCGTCACCGTCGTACCGCATCTGGGAGAGACACGCATGGCACCCGGCCTTCCTACCGCCATGGACCGACCGCACTTCATCGGGATCGGCGGGGCCGGGATGTCCGGGATCGCCAAGATCCTGGCCCAGCGCGGGGCCAAGGTGGCCGGCAGCGACGCCAGGGAGTCGGCGACCGCCGAGGCGCTGCGCGCGCTGGGGGCGACCGTCCACATCGGGCACGCCGCCGGGCACCTGGCCGACGACGCGAGCTGTGTGGTCGTGTCGTCGGCGATCCGCGCGGACAACCCGGAGCTGGCCCGCGCCGCGGAGCTGGGCATCGAGGTGGTCCACCGCTCGGACGCCCTCGCCCGGCTGATGGACGGCCTGCGGCCGATCGCCGTCGCCGGCACGCACGGAAAGACCACCACGACCTCCATGCTGGCGGTCTCCCTGTCCGAGCTGGGCCTGAACCCCTCGTACGCCATCGGCGGCGACCTGGACGAGCCCGGTTCCAACGCGCTGCACGGCGAAGGCGAGATCTTCGTCGCCGAGGCCGACGAGTCGGACCGCAGCTTCCACAAGTACGCCCCCGAGGTCGCCATCGTCCTCAACGTGGAGCTGGACCACCACGCCAACTACGCGTCGATGGACGAGATCTACGAGTCCTTCGAGACGTTCGCCGGGAAGATCGTGCCGGGCGGCACACTGGTGATCTCCGCCGACCAGAAGGGCGCGCGGGAGCTGACCCGGCGGGTCGAGGGCGTGCGGGTGGTGACGTACGGGGAGGCCGAGGACGCCGACGTGCGGGTGCTGTCCGTCGTGGCGCAGGGGCTGAAGAGCGAGGTCGGTGTGCTGCTGGACGGGCAGGAGCTGACCTTCACGGTCTCCGTGCCCGGCCGCCACTACGCGCACAACGCCGTCGCCGCGCTGGTGGCCGGAGTCGCCCTCGGCGTGCCCGCCGCCGGGCTGGCGCCCGCGCTCGCCGCGTACACCGGCGTCAAGCGCCGCCTCCAGCTCAAGGGCGAGGCGGCCGGAGTGCAGGTCATCGACTCCTACGCACACCACCCGACCGAGATGACGGCCGACCTGGAGGCGATGCGCGCCGCCGCGGGGGACGCCCGCATCCTCGTCGTCTTCCAGCCGCACCTGTTCTCCCGGACCCAGGAACTGGGCCAGGAGATGGGGCAGGCGCTGGCCCTCGCCGACGGCTCCGTGGTGCTCGACATCTACCCGGCCCGCGAGGACCCGATCCCCGGTGTGACCAGCGAGCTGATCATCGACGCGGGGCGGGCCGCGGGCGCCGCGGTGACGCCGGTGCACGACAAGGACGAGGTGGCGTCGGTGATCGCGGGAATGGCCGGGCCGGGTGATCTGGTTCTCACCATGGGCGCGGGTGACGTGACGGACCTGGGCCCGCGCATCCTGGACCGTCTCGCACAGAAGTAGACGGCAGCAACACCAGCAGAGGGGTTGGCCACCATGTCGTACGACGTCGAGAAGCCCGACGAGCAGTGGCGGGCGGAGCTGACCCCGGCCGAGTACGCCGTACTGCGCCAGGCCGGGACCGAGCCCGCGTTCGTCGGGGAGTACACGGACACGAAGACGACCGGCGTCTACTCCTGCCGGGCCTGCGGCGCCGAACTCTTCACCTCGGACACCAAGTTCGAGTCCCACTGCGGGTGGCCGTCCTTCTTCGATCCGAAGGACACCGACGCGGTGGAGCTGATCGACGACCGCTCGCACGCAATGGTGCGGACGGAGGTGCGCTGTGCGCGCTGCGGCTCGCACCTCGGCCATGTGTTCGAGGGGGAGGGGTATGCCACCCCCACCGACCAGCGGTACTGCATCAACAGCATCTCGCTGCGGCTGACGCCGACCGAGGGCTGAGACGCCCGCGAGGCGCCCCCGCCCCTCACAGCGCCTTCCGCTGCACGAGCGCCGACAGCACCAGCATCCCCGGCAGCAGCGGGAGCCAGACCGTCAGGACGCGGTAGCCGATGACGGTGGCCGTGGCGAGGGCGAGGGGCGTGCCGGAGCCGGCCAGGGTGAGGACCAGGGCCGCGTCGACGGGGCCGATGCCGCCGGGGGCCGGGACCGCGCCCGCGGCGGTGCTGGCGGCCAGGAACGCGAACACCAGCTGCGGCCAGGACAGCGGGACGCCCAGCGCGGTGCCGACCGAGGCGAGGACACAGGCCTGGAGCAGCGGGGCAGCCATCGCCCCGCCCCACAGCGGGAGGAAGCGGCCGGGCCGGGTGTGCAGCTGCCGGGCGTCGGTGAGGGCGGTACGGACGAAGTCCAGTGCCGGCCGGCGCAGGGGCCGTACCAGCGTCAGGACGACCGCGGCCGCAGCCGGCGCGAGCAGGATGCCCCCGACGGCCAGCAGCAGGGTCCGTCCGTCCGGGAGGACCGTGACGGGCGGTACGGCCGTGGGGGCGGCGAGTACGAAGACCAGCAGCAGCGGGGTCTTCGCCAGCGCTCTGACCAGGGAGTACAGGGCGATCGAGGCGCTCGCGCGGGCGAGCGGGACGCCTTGGCGCAGGAGGAAGCGGACGGTGACCGCGTGCGCGCCGATGCTCGCCGGCAGGAGGTGGTTCGCGGCACCCGCGGCGATCTGGGAGGCCAGCAGCAGACCCTTGGGCAGCCGGTCGGTGACCGCGCCCTGGCGGACGCAGGCGGCGGCGACCCAGCCCAGGCAGGTGAAGACGAGTCCGGCCAGCAGCCACCAGGGGTCGGCGGCGGTGAGGCGGGCGGCACCGTCGCGGACGGCGTTCCAGTCGAGGGCCGCCCAGATCCCGAGCAGCAGGAGCGGCAGCAGGCTCAGGAGGTGGCGGGCGGTGGCGGAGCCCAGGGCACGGCGGGCGGCCGAGGCG
>NZ_JARGEF010000145.1:0-20527 GCF_033794725.1 Streptomyces sp. ID05-39B
CTCCCCCGCCCTCTCCCCCGCCGACCGCCCCCAGCTCGGGCTCCGCGAGCGCAAGAAGATCAAGACACGCGAGGCGATCCGCACCGCGATGTACGCGCTGGTCGAGGAGCAGGGCTACGAGGCGACGACGGTCGAGCAGATCGCCGAGCGGGCCGAGGTGTCGCCGTCGACCGTCTTCCGCTACTTCCCGACCAAGGAGGACATCGTCCTCACGGACGAGTACGACCCGATCCTGCTGGAGGAACTACGGTCCCGGCCCGCCGACGAGCCGTGGCCGGACACCATCCGGGACGTGATGCTGGCCGCCGCCCGCGTGGGCGTCGAGGCGGACCTGCGCGTGGCGCGGCTGCGCACCCGGCTGATGGTCGAGGTCCCGGCCGTGCGCTCGCGGATGATGGAGAGCATGTCGGTCACCGGCCGCATGATCTGCGGTGCGCTCGCCGAGCGCACCGGCCGCGACCCCGACAGCCTGGAGGTCCGCGTCTACGCCATGTCCTTCATCGGCGGCCTGATGGAGGCCTCCCTGTACTGGGCGGAGAACGGCCACCAGGGCGACTTCACCGATCTCGTCGACCGCGCGCTGAACGTCCTGGAGCACGGACTCGGGACGGAAAACCCCTGAGGTCCCCCCGTGTCCCCATGCCATCCTGACCGGGTGAACGCACCCGAGATCCGCGTCGAAGTCGCCCCCGAGCTGGCCCTGTTCGTCCCGCCCGCCCGGCGCTCCGGCGCCACCGCCCTCGCCGTCGACGGCGTCTCCACCCTCGGCCATGTCGTCGAGTCCCTCGGGGTGCCCCTCACCGAGGTCGGCACCCTGCGCGTCGACGGCCGCGAGGTGCCGGTCTCCCACATCCCGGCCGACGGCGAGTCGGTGAGCGTACGCCCCGTGGACCGCCCCCAGCGGGTGCCGGGCGCCCCCCTGCGGTTCCTCCTCGACGTCCATCTCGGCACCCTGGCCCGCCGGCTGCGGCTGCTCGGCGTGGACACGGCCTACGAGTCGGCCGACATCGGCGACCCGGCGCTCGCGGCCCGCTCGGCGGCCGAGCGGCGGGTCATGCTGAGCCGTGACCGCGGCCTGCTGCGCCGCCGGGAACTGTGGGCGGGCGGCTTCGTCTACAGCACGAACCCCGAGGAACAACTACGCGACGTCCTCGACCGGTTCGCCCCCGAACTGCGCCCCTGGACGCGCTGCACCGCCTGCAACGGGCTGCTGCGCGAGGCCACCAAGGAAGAGGTCGCCGACCAGCTCAAGGGCGGCACGCGCAAGACGTACGACGTGTTCGCGCGGTGCGGGGAGTGCGGGCGGGCGTACTGGAAGGGCGCGCACCACGAGCAGCTGGAGGCCATCGTGGAACGCGCCCTTCGGGAGTTCGCGGGCTAGGGTCCTTCGTGCGGAGCAGGCCGGATCACCCCGCGAGCCCGGCATGATCCAAACAAGAGGCGCCAGGGTCCGCGCTACTTCTTCTTCACGTCACCCTTTCCGCAGGCGATGCCGTCCTTGGTGCGGTCCAGGCCGTGGCGGTCGCGGCCGGAGACCTTCAGGCCGGTGCCGTAGCCGTTCTTCTTGAGCCAGTCGCAGCGCTCGGCGACGGTGTTCAGCTTCTTCGGGAAGGTCCACGGCACGCACTGGCTGATGGTGCCGTAGGAGTGGTCGCAGCCGTCGAAGCCGGCGGGCATGTCGACGCCTTCGTGGCCCTGGTGGTTCCGGTGGTCGCCGTGGTCGGTGCTCTCCGGTACGGCGGTGTCGCTCTCGCTCGCGGGAGCGGCCCGCAGGTCCTCCGCGAAGTCCTGGACCCGGGCCGTCGCGGCCTGCCCGGCCGCGCCGATCCGCACCCACTTCGCCACCGACGGCACGCCGTTCGCGTCGACGACCGACAGCATGTACCAGCCGGGCGGGGCCAGGTTGGGGTTGCTGGTGAGGCTGAGGTCGATGGTGTCGCCGTCGACCGTCATCGGCAGGTCCACATACCGCTGGTTGGGGTCGGAGGAGTGGGTGATGGCCGCCGGGCGGATCAGGGAGGCCTTGACCACCGGCTTGTCGACCGTGACGCGCTGGTCGGTGCCGTAGGCCCAGTTGGTGCTCGCCAGCGAGGTGATCTGCGGGCGGGCGCCCTTGAACAGGTACGGCGGCTTGTAGATCGAGACGCGCTGGTCGAAGGAGCCGTCGCCCGGGTTGTCGCCGACGCTCAGGACGCGGCCGTCGGGCAGCAGCAGCGACGAGGAGTGGTAGGTGCGCGGGACCGGGTCGGTCGCCAGGCCCGCCTGGAAGGTGTTGGTCGCCGGGTCGTACAGCGACGCCTCGAAGACGGGGTCCTCGCGGTAGGTGTGCAGGGCTCCGCCGGTCTCCAGGACCTTGCCGTCCGGGAGGATGACCGCGGAGACGTACACCTTGCCCTCGGCGCCGGTCTGCGGGGTGCCGTCCTGGTAGTGGCCCTTCGGCAGGTCGGGCCCGGGTACGTACTGCGGCGAGTCGGCCTTCATGTCGATCAGGTCGACGAGCCCGTGCGCGTCGGGCGACACGGTGTGGTTGCCGCCGCCGATCGTGGCGACCTTCTGGTCCTGGGCGGGCGGCAGCAGCACCGACATGGACTGGTCCCGCTCGTCCTTCTTGCGCAGGCCCGGTACGTCGGCGATGGTGCCGGCGTCGTAGTCGTACACGGAGGCGCCGGTGCCGGGCAGGCCGTTGCCGAAGACATGGCTGCCGGTGTAGAAGAGGCGGCCGTCCTGGAGCAGGATCATCGACGGGTACAGGCCCCAGAAGGACCAGGCCTGCTTGGCCTCGCCGAGCGGCAGCCACTTGTTCTGGGCGTAGGAGAAGTGCTCGTTGACGACCGTGCCGGAGGAGTCCTCGGCGAGGCCGCCCAGCGAGAGGACGTCACCGTTGCCCATCGCGGTGGCCGACGGGTACCAGTGGCCCGCCAGCATGTCGTTGACCTTGACGTACTGGTTGGTGGCGGGGTCGAAGACGTAGCTGCTGCGCAGGCCCTTGTAGCCGACGCTGCCGTCGGGGGCCGCGTAGTCCTTGTTGCCGCCGACGACCAGTACGCGGCCGTCCGGGAGCTGTACGTGCCCGGCGCAGAAGAAGTCCTCGGGCGTCGGGACCGTGGTGTAGCCGCCGGTGACGGGGTCGTACAGCGAGGTCCTGAAGGTGCCCGCCTCGAACATGTCGAGGTCGTTGCCGGAGCCGGCGATGAGCAGGACCTTGCCGTTGTGCAGCAGCACCGAGTGCATGGCCCGCACGGGCATCTCCGAGGCCTGCACGGTCCATTCGCCCTTGCACTCCGGTCCCGTGCCGCCCGTGGCGCAGGGGTCGGGGCCGGACGGGACGGTGGCGTCCGTCATGGCGTAGTCGTCGGTGGTGAGGGTGCCGACGCCGTAGAGGGCGCCGCCCCAGGTGATCCGGTCGGTGTTGGGCGGGATCACCGGAGTGCGGACCTCGGTGCGGGTCCAGCCGGCCGACTGCTGCAGGGTCTTGAGGTCGGTCCAGTAGACCCAGCCCTGGACGGTGTCGTGGCGGAACAGGGTGAAGGCCACGTCCGGTGTGGTGGATCTGTACCAGAACGACAGGTCGTACTGGTGGGCCGGAGTGACCTGCGGGGCGCAGGAGTTCTCCAGCATCATCGTCTTGCGGTCGCCGTCGGCGCGCCGGGTCAGCTCGATCTTGACGGCCCGGCTGCCGGAGTGGGCGTCACCGGTGACGGTGAAGGAGAAGTCGTTGTTCCCCCAGCCCGACTTCTCGAAGCACTGCGGGAACTGGGACGGCCCGTCGAGGATCTCCAGGCCGGGGTTCCCGACCAGGTTGGTGGCGGCCTCGGCGGGCTGGGCGCCGAGCGGGCCTAGCCCGAGGGCGGCGGCGAACAGCATGAGGGCGGTGAGCAGCAGACGGGGTGTCCTTCCCGGTGGAAGGGTCCGCCGTCCTGGTTGTCTTCGGGCTCCGTACATGGTGGTTCCCCCCTTGTTCACGCGCCCCCGCGTCACGGGTGGTGCGTCGCTCGCGTCACTCGTTGTCGTTCTCGATGCGGAGGATGTCGATCCGGCCGCCGCCCTCACCGAAGGTGGCGACCGGCGTGCCGTGCGCGAACAGGTCCCGCAGGGTGGGCAGATGCTCGCGTTCGCCGCGCAGGGCCGCGGTGGACACGACGTAGTCGATGTCCTTCCAGCCGTGCGGCAGCGTCTTGGTGACCGCCGGGTCCTGGTCGAGTTTGTAGTGCCAGATGACGCCGGTGCCCGGCCGGTAGCCGGCGTCGACCGCGTCGAGCCAGAGCACGCCGTCGGTGACGATGCGCACCTGGTCGCGGTCACCGACGGGCGTCTCGCGCAGCCAGCGGGCAGCGTCCTCGTAGACGCCGTTGTCGTCGGCCCGCATGGCGACGCGGTCCTGCGCGTACCAGTGCGGTGCGGCGAACACCGCGGCCAGCGCCACGGCCGCCAGGGCGCCTGCGGTGCGCACCCGCGGCCGGCCGGGCAGCCGGGTCACCAGGGCCTGGGCGAGCCCGGCCACGGTGAGCGCCAGGAACGGCAGGACCTGCACGATGTACATCTGCGGCAGATAGCCGCCGGGGCGCAGCGCGACCAGCGCCAGCACCAGTACGGCGAAGGCGGCCGGCCGCAGTCGGCGTACGGCGAACGCGCAGACGGCCGCGGCGGCGCCGCCGATCAGCAGATACGGGTCCCTGGCCAGCCAGTCGGTGAACAGCTGGTGGGCGTCGGTGCCGTCGGCGAACGCCGATCCGCTGCCCTCGCGCCCGCCGAGCTGGAACTTGAGGGTGCCGAGCAGTGAGACGTGTCCCGCTCCGGGGAACAACTCGCCCTTGAGCAGGGCGTACAGCGGATAGAACAGGCCGGTGAGGACGAAGCCGGAGCCGAAGCCCGCGTAGGAGAACTTGCGGGTGCTGGGGTGGCTGCCCTGCCAGAGGGTGACCAGGAGCACGGGCAGCAGGACGGCGATGGTCTCCTTGGAGAGCACGGCCATGGCGAAAGCCATGCCGGCCGCGGCGTGGTGCCACAGGTGGCGGCGCGGCGACAGCGCGAACGCCATGGACACCAGCACCCACAGGACGGCGAAGTTGTCCAGGTAGATCTGCCGGTGCAGCACCACGGCGAGCGGTGACAGCGCGTACAGCAGCATCGCCGCGGCGGCCGTGGGGCGGCCCAGGCCGAGGCGCCGGCCGATCACGAAGACGAGGACCATCGAGGCGGCGGCCACCGGCAGCATGGCGATCCGGCCCTGCACGAACGTGGGCAGGTCGGGCAGCAGCCAGTTGGGCAGCCAGGACATGGAGGCGAGCTGCATCCAGCCGACCGGCGGGTGGTCGTACCAGTAGGTGTAGTGCGCGAGTTCGCCGTGCTGCACGGCCCACGCCTGCGCGAGATACGTGCCCTCGTCGTCATTCGGGAATGGGTAATTCCCGATTCCGAGAAGTCGCGCCAGGATGCCGGCGACGAGAATAGGGGTAACCCAGAGATAATCGCGCCGTAACACGCTCCCGCGTATGGAGGTGCGTTCGGCTACGGAATCTTCGGTAACCGGCCGGTAAACGGAAGCCGTCCCTCCCAAACTCTCGGAAGGTTTTGTTTCGGCCTCGTCTCGTACGCGTGTTTTCGGTACGGCAGTCCCCATGCGGAATCCCCCCACCCACTTCTCGGCCTGATGGCAACCCGTGGGCCTCCCCCTCGAAACCCCCCGGAATCAGGCATGCCGGAGCATCATGGCACACGTTTGGGTGCCAGATAAGCAGAACATATGACTCCGCTTGAGGCGGGGATCATCACCCCGAGACCACATTGCGGTGGAAATGCCAACCTGCTAGCTTTCGGCCAAGGTTTGCTCGTGGGCCCTGATCGATCATGTGCGAAAACCCCGGAGTATCGGGGTGGGAATCCGGCTGGGAACCGGCCCGTCGCCAAGGGCCTTCAAAGATCACGAGCAGAGGAACACCGTCCGCCGGGGGGCCGCAGACGGACGGGTCCATTCCGCAGAACACCGAGTTGGAACGACACGTTCGAACAAGGATGACCAAGAAAGACCGAGGGGGGAATTCGTGGTCTCCGCCATTCTGTTCATCGATTCGATCATCCTCATGACCGCCGCCGGCGTGACCCTGTGGTGGATGCTCCATGCCTGGCGCACCCCGGAGACACTGGAGTCGACGGCCTTCGCCAAGCCCGACGGCAGGGCCGACCTGTCCTTCTCACTGCTGGTCCCGGCCCGCCACGAAGAGGCCGTCCTGCGGCACACGGTCGAGCAGATGCTGCGCATCGACCACCCGGACTTCGAGATTCTGCTGATCGTCGGCCACGACGACCCCGGCACCGCCGCCATCGCCCACGAACTCGCCGACGAGTACCCCGACAAGGTGCGCACGGTCGTCGACACCCACGCCAAGAAGAACAAGCCCCGCGCCCTCAACACCGCGCTGCCGCACGCCCGCGGCGAGGTCGTCGGGGTCTTCGACGCCGAGGACGTCGTCCACCCCGAACTGCTCAGCCACGTCGACTTCGCCTTCCGGCGCGACGACGCCGACGTCGTCCAGGGCGGCGTCCAGCTGATCAACTACCAGAGCAGCTGGTACAGCCTGCGCAACTGCCTGGAGTACTTCTTCTGGTTCCGCAGCCGGCTGCACCTGCACGCCCGCAAGGGGTTCATCCCGCTCGGCGGCAACACCGTCTTCGTCCGGTCCCAACTGCTGCGGGACACCGGCGGCTGGGACGGCGACTGCCTCGCCGAGGACTGCGACCTCGGCGTCCGGCTGTCCAGCGGCGGCGCCAAGGTCGTCGTCGCCTACCACTCCGCGCTGGTCACCCGCGAGGAGACGCCCGACTCCATCAAGGCGCTCTACAAGCAGCGCACCCGGTGGAACCAGGGCTTCCTCCAGGTCCTGCGCAAGGGCGAATGGCGCCAACTGCCGGGATTCGGCCAGCGGATGCTCGCCCGCTACACCCTCAGCACTCCGTTCGTGCAGGCCGCGACCGGCGTGATGATCCCGCTCGGACTCCTCTTCGCCGTCCTCGGCGGAGTCCCGCTGCCCTTCTCCATGTTCGCCTGGCTGCCCATGCTGCCGATGGTCGCCATGATCGTCTTCGAGGCGGTCGCCCTGCACGACTTCGGCCGCGAGTACGGCTTCCGCATCACCTTCGGCCAGTACGCGGGGCTCATCCTCCTCGGCCCCGTCTACGCCGTCATCCTCGCGGGCGCGGCGCTGCGCGCCGTGTGGCGCGAGTACACCGGGCGCCGCGACTGGGAGCTGACCTCCCATGTCGGCGCGCACCTCCCCGTCCACACCCCGCAGCCCCAGGAGGCACGGTGACGGCCCTGCCCGCCGACGTGTCCATCGTCGTCCCCACCTTCAACGAGGCCGACAACATCCACGAGTTGCTCGCCCGCATCGATGCCGCGATCCCCGCCGGGACCCGCGCGGAGGTCGTCTTCGCCGACGACTCCACCGACCGCACCTGCGAGGTCATCGAGGAGGCGGCCCTCAGCAGCGCCGTCCCCGTCGTCCTGCACCACCGGCCCGTCCCCGAGGGCGGCCTCGGCGGCGCCGTCGTCGAGGGCATCGCCCGCGCCACGGCCCCCTGGATCGTCGTCATCGACGCCGACCTCCAGCACCCGCCCGAACTCATCCCACAACTCCTCGCCCGCGGCGCCGCCACCGGCGCCGAACTCGTCGTGGCCAGCCGGTACACGGCCGGAGGCGACCGCGGCGGCCTGGACGGCGGCTACCGCAAACTCGTCTCCAGCTCCTCCACGCTCCTCACCAAGTCCCTCTTCCCCCGCGCCCTCAGCGGCCTCACCGACCCGATGAGCGGCTTCTTCGCGATCCGCCGCACAGCGGTCGACCGCGCCTCGGCACAGGACGAGGGTCTGCAGCCCCTCGGCTACAAGATCCTCCTCGAACTGGCGGTACGGTGCCGTCCGCACGGCATCGCCGAGGTGCCGTACGCCTTCGGGGAACGGCACGCAGGCGAGTCCAAGTCGACGGCCCGCGAGGGCATGCGCTTCCTGCGCCACCTCATCACCCTGCGCACCGCCGACCCCCGCGCCCGCGCGGTCGTCTTCGGCCTCATCGGCCTGTCCGGGTTCGTACCCAACCTGGCCCTGCTCTGGTTACTCACCGACCAGGCACCCGGCCTGCACTACGCCCCGGCGGAGATCATCGCCAACCAGGCGGGACTCCTGTGGAACTTCGCCCTGATCGATTCCCTCGTCTACCGCAACCAGCGGCGCCACCACCGGCGCAGCGTCCGGCTCCTGACGTTCGCCGCCGTCGGCAACATCGACCTGGTCGCCCGCATCCCGCTCGCCGCGCTGCTGATCGGCGCCGCGGGCATGACCGCCCTGCCGGCGACGGCACTCGCCATGGCCATCGTCTTCACGGCCCGCTTCCTGGTCGTCGACCGCTGGCTCTACCGCCGCCTGAACACCACCCTCCCGGCCCTGCCCCGGGTCACACCCGAACCGGAACCGGTTTCGGACGCCCTGGGCTGAGGGACAGGACCGGACGAGGGGCCCGACCTGGTGGACGACCGGGGCGGGCCCCTTCGGCGTGCGGCGGGGCCTTCGTCGTACGGGGGCCCTACGGCGGGGGGCGCCCGCCCGTTCCATGACGCCTGCATCCGGCACGTATCCTGAACCGTTCACTGCAGGGGGCTACGGGGGAAGAGGAGCGCGTTCGTGGAGTTCCGGCTGCTCGGAACAGTCGCCGTGGCCACCGGAGGCGGCGAGCTGCCGCTCGGCCCGACCAAGCGGCGCAGTCTGCTCGCCGCACTGCTGCTGCGCCCCAACACCGCCTTGCCGCTGGGCCAGTTGATCGACGCGGTCTGGCCCGACGACCCGCCCGCCCGTGCCCGTACCGTCGCCCAGGGCCACATCTCGCGACTGCGGGCCCTGCTCGCGCAGGGCGGCGCCGAGGACTACGGCGTCCATCTGGTGACGCGCGGCCACGCCTACGTACTGGAGATGCCGGAGTCGCTGCTCGACGCGCACCGCTTCGAGGAACTCGTCCGGCTGGCCCGCGACCAGCGCGACGCCTGCGACGCGGCCGGAATGCTCCGGGAGGCACTGTCCCTGTGGCGCGGCCCCGCCCTCGTCGGCGTCGCCACCAACGGGCCGCTACGGGTGGCCGCACACGGCCTGGAGGAGGCACGCCTCTCCGCCGTCGAACAACTCGCCCTGTGCTACGGCGAGTCCGGCGACCATCCGAAGGCGGCGGCGGTGCTGCACGCAGAGTCGGAGGCACACCCCATGCGGGAGTCGCTGGCCGCCGCCCTGATGCGGGCGCTGTACCGCGCGGGCCGCCAGTCCGACGCCCTCGACCACTACCACCGCACCCGCACACTGCTCGCCGACGAACTGGGCGTGGACCCCGGCCGGGCCCTGCGGGAGGCGTACACGGAGATCCTGACGGGTGACGGCGGCCGGGCCCGGCCCACGCCCGCCGCCGAAGCCGTACCCCCGCCGGAAACGCCGGAAGCCGTGTCACCGGCGGCCGACGCTGCGACGCTCCCCGTCCCCCGCACCGACCTCACCCCCGACCTCCTCCCCCGCCCGCCGCGCGGCTTCACCGGACGCTCCGACGAACTCGACACGCTCACCCGGGCCACCGGCCGCCCCGAAGCCGTCGTCGTCATCACCGGCCCCGCGGGCGTCGGCAAGACCTCCCTGGCCCTGCACTGGGCCCACCGCGTCGCCGCCCGCTACGACGGTGTCCTCTTCGCCGACCTGCGCGGCTTCAGCGCCGACAGCGCCCCGCCCGACACCGGCGACGTCCTGCGGGAGTTCCTCGTCGCCCTCGGCGTCGCCCCGCGCGAACTCCCCGAGACACCCGGCGCGCTCGCCGCCCGCTACCGCACCCTCACCGAACAGCGCCGCGTCCTCGTCGTCCTCGACAACGCCCCGGCCACAGCCCGGGTCCGCCCCCTGCTGCCGGCCGGCCCCGACTGCGCCGCCCTCGTCACCTCACGGCTGCGCCTCGACGGACTCGCCGTCAGCGACCTGGCCCGCACCATCGGCCTCGACGTCCTCGGCCCCTGCGCCTCCGCCGCCCTGCTCGCCGCCGCGACCGGCGCCGACACCGCCGCCCGGCTCGCCGCCGAACCCGAGGCCGCCGCCCGCCTCGCCGCCCTCTGCGCGGGCCTGCCGCTCGCCCTGCGCGTCACCGCCGCCCGGCTCGCCGCCCGGCCCGGACTGCCGATCGCCGACCTGGCCGCCGAACTCGCCGACGAACAGCGCCGACTGGCCCTCCTGGAGGTCGACGACACCGGAGTCGCCGCCGCCCTCCACCTCACCCTGCGCATCCTCCCCCGGCACGCCACCGACCTGTTCAGCGGCCTCGGTGCGCTGCCCGGCCCCGAGGTGGACCGCTACGCCGCCGCCGCGATCGCCGCCACCACACCCGCCGCCGCGGCCGAGTCCCTCGCCCGCCTCGCCGACGCCCACCTGCTGACCGAGCGCGCCCCCGGCCGCTACACGATGCACGACCTCGTCCGCCTCTACGCCCGCCGGCTCGCCGAGAAGGCCGGGCAGGACGGCTCGGACCCCGACCTGCTGCCCCGCCTCCTCGACCACTACATCCGCGCCGCGCTCGCCGCCACGGCCGCCGCCGAACCCGACGACCGGCCCTGCTGTGCCCTCCCGGACGACCCGCGCCCCGACCACGGCACCCCCCGCTTCACCGGCCGCGCCGACGCGTTCGCCTGGTACGCCGCCCAGCGTGAGAACCTCGCCGCCGCCACCGCCGCCGCCCGCACCGCCGGGTCCGACGAGCGGGCGTGGCGGCTGGTCGTGCTCCAGTGGCCGTACATCTGCGGCTACGTGCGCGACGAATGGGCGCCGCTTCTCGAACAGGGACTGGCCGCCGCCGTACAGGCCGGCGATCCGGACGCCGAGTCGAAGGTGCGGGCCCTGTACGGCTGGGTGCTCACCGAGGAGGGGCGGCTTCCCGAGGCCCTCGCCCACCTGGAGCTGGCGCCCGGCCTCGCGGCCCGCGCCGGCGATCCGTGCAGCGAGGCCACCGCCCTGGTCAACCTCGCCATCGCCCTCGACCGCAGCGGCGTGGGCGACGCCTCGCTCGGCCACGTCGATCGTGCCCTCGAACTGGCCCGCGCCGAGGACGACATCCTCACCGAACTGCTCGCTCTGGAGCAGCGGGCCGGCCAGCTCCTCGCCCGCGGCGACCACCAGGGCGTCCTCGCCTGCACGGAACGCGGGCTGTCCCTCACCGGCGCCGGCAGCGAAGGCCTGGCCGTGCTGCGGCAGATCACCCTGCGCATCGCACGGGGCACCGCGCTGTCCGCGCTCGGCCGACCGGAGCAGGCCCGCACCACCCTCCTGCAAGCCCGCGACGAGGCCGTGGCGCGGGGCTTCGACAAGGGCGTGCGGGAGGCGAACGCCCAGCTCGCAGGGTACGGCGACGGAACGGCGACGAGGCGATAGCGCGGGAGCGACGAAACAGCGACCCCGACGGGCAATGTGGTCTCCAGACCGCACAAGCCACTCCACGGGCATCCCGCCACCAAGCGGAGCAGCCCGGCCATCACGGGGAAAACACCATCATGCGTATCGCACTCCGCAAGAACACCGTTCTCGCCCTCGCCGCCACCGCGGCCCTCTCCCTCTCGCTGACCGCCTGCGACGGCGATGCCGCCAAGGACGGTGCCTCGGGCACGAGGACGACGGGCACCTCCTCGAACTCCGCGTCCGGCACGACCGGTGCCGCCGCCGGCGACGCGGGGGACGCCGACGCCGCGACGACCACCGACCAGAAGGCGTCCGGCGCCGGCGGCTCCACGGGGTCGAGCGGCTCGGGCGCGTCGGGCGGTGCCGCCGACACGACCGCCACGACCGCCATGTGCAAGGCCAACGACCTCGACTTCGCGTTCCTGGAGCGGCAGCAGGGCACCGAGTCCGCGCACCTCCTGATCACGGCCACCACCACGGGCCCCGCATGCGTCCTCAAGGGCATCCCGATCGTCACGCCGGGCGAGATGAACGGCAACGTCCCGCACTCCGGCGACGACACCGCCGCCCAGCGCGTCGTGCTGAGCGGCGGCAAGAAGGCCTACTCGGCGATCGTCCTCGACCCGACGAAGCAGGGCGGCGACTCCTGGGACCTGGTCCGCATCGCCATGGACACCGGCAGCGCCGAGCCGGACTCCGGGAACCTGGTGACGCAGAAGCTGAAGAACAGCGTCACCTCCGGCCCCGACCTCGCCGTCACCAACTGGAACACCGCCAAGCCGTTCGACTTCTGAGCGGCGCGGCCGGCCGGGACGCACGCCCTCACCTCACGGCGTGACCTTCTCCCGCAGGGCGTCCACGTCCGTCACCGGCAGGTCGCACACGAAGCCCCGGCACACGTACGCCGTCGGCACCCCGCCCACCAGGACCCGGTCCGCGAGCAGCGGGAACTCCTCGCTGTCCGGCGTCCCGCAGGCGACCACCGCCCCCGGCGCGGTCGCCAGCAGCGCGGCGCGGTGCAGTTCCCCGGTGGCGGGATCATCCAGCGCGGGCCCCACCACGGCCACCTCGCGCGGACCGTCGAGCAGCGCCTCAGCGGCGGCCAGCCCCCACCCGATGAACCGCGGCACCCGCGGGCCCAGCGCCTTCACCACGCCCAACGCCTTCTCCGCGGCGGCGCGGTGCGCCTGCGAACCGGTGTGGGCGGCGTACGACAGCAGCGCCCCGGCCGCCGCCGACCACCCGGAAGGCACCGCGTTGTCGGTCGGGTCCTGCGGGCGCCGGATGAGCTGCTCGGCGTCGGACGCCGTGTCGTACAGCGACCCGGACTCCGGGTCGGTGAACCGCGCGAGGACGTGGTCGAGCAGGAACCCGGCGAAGTCCAGCCACACCCCCTCACCCGTCACCCCGGCCAGCGCGAGGAAGCCCTCGGCCACGTCGGCGTAGTCCTCCAGGACGCCCGCGTTGGCGCCGCCCCTGCCGTCCTTGCTGGTCCGGGAGAGCCGCGCCTGGTCGTCGAGGTGCAGCCGGACGAGGAGGTCGGCGGCGGCGACGGCCGCGTCCACCAGGTCGGGCCGGTCGAAGTAGGCGCCGGTCTCGGCGAGCGCGGCGACGGCGAGGCCGTTCCAGGCGGCGACGACCTTGTCGTCCCGGCCCGGTGCGGGCCGCTGCGCGCGCGCGGCCAGCAGCCGCGACTTGACCGACGCGATCTTCTCGGCGTCGAACACGACGTCCTGCTGCGGCAGTTGCAGCACGGACGCACCCTCCTCGAACGTCCCTTCCTCGGTCACCCCGAAGCAGGCGGCGGCGAGCGCCGCGTCCTCGGCACCGAGCGCCTCGGTGAGCTGCTCGGGCGTCCAGACGTAATACGCCCCCTCGACGTGCCGCCCGGTCCCGTCGTCACTGTCGGCGTCCAGCGCGGAGGCGAACCCGCCCTCGGCGGTGCGCAGTTCCCGCACCATGAAGTCGGCGGTCTCCAGCGCGACCCGCCGCGCCTGCTCCGACCCGGTGGACCGCCACAGGTGGGCGTACACGCGGCAGAGCAGCGCGTTGTCGTACAGCATCTTCTCGAAGTGCGGCACGATCCAGTCGCGGTCCACGGAGTACCGCGCGAAACCGCCGCCGAGCTGGTCGTAGATCCCGCCGCGGGCCATCCGATCGCAGGTGTCCCGCGCCATCTGCAGGGCGCCGTCGGCCCCGGTGCGGGCGTGGTGGCGCAGCAGGAACTCGATCACCATGGACGGCGGGAACTTCGGCGCCCCGCCGAACCCGCCCCGCTGCGGGTCGTACTCCCGGGTGAGCCCCAGCAGCGCCTGGGCGAGCTGCTGCTCACCGGGTGCCAGGCTGTCGCCGTAGGAGATCTCGCGCCCGGCGAGGTCCCGCACGATCTTCCCGGCCACCTCGGCCACCTCGTCCCGCCGCTCCCCCCAGGCCTGCCGCACCCCCTCCAGCACCTGCCGGAAGGACGGCATGCCCTGCCGTGCCACGGGCGGGAAGTACGTACCGAAGTAGAACGGTTCGGCGTCCGGCGTCAGGAACACGGTCATCGGCCAGCCACCCTGGCCGGTGGCGGCCTGCACGGCCTCCATGTACACGGCGTCGACGTCGGGCCGCTCCTCCCGGTCGACCTTGACGCTGACGAAGTGCTCGTTGAGGTAGCCGGCGGTGGCCTCGTCCTCGAAGGACTCGTGAGCCATCACATGACACCAGTGGCAGCTCGAATAGCCGACGCTGAGCAGGACCGGCACCCCCCGTCGGCGCGCCTCCTCGAACGCCTCCGCCGACCAGGGCCACCAGTCGACCGGGTTGTCGGCGTGCTGGAGCAGGTACGGGGACGTCTCATGGGCCAGTCGGTTCGCCATGGGGTCCATCCTGCCGCAGGACCAGGCCCGCAACGCGTCAGGCGTCTCCCGGCCCGCGGGCCGCACGCCGTGCCCGGTGACCTGTCCTCACATCCCGCACGGTGCGCACCCTCGCGCCCGTGCGGCCGCCGCAGCACACCTGACCAAGAAACGCCGTGGCCGCCGGAGGGGGACGACCTGCGGACCAGCCATCGGGTGCAAGCCACGGCGTCACGGCGTCACGGACCGACGGCCCCGCCGCCTGCCCCGGGGCGGGGAGCGGTGCCGTCGGTCCGTGACGCCGGTCGGCCCGGCCCTGCTCAGCCCTTGGCGGGCGTGCTCTTGCCCGTGGGGGCCTCGCCGGCGGTGTCCGTCGGCGTCTCCACGAAGTCGACCTTGGCCATGCGGCGGTTCATCGACTTCATCAGGCCCCACACCGCGATCGCCATCGCCGCGAAGACGACGAAGCCGAGGACGCCGGGGGTGACCTTGTTCTCGTCGACCTCCTTGGCGAGGGGGACGAGGTGCGTCATTGCCAGGCTCACGCTTGCGCTCATGTCAGGCATTGTCGCGGATGCCCGCAAAGAGGTCGTCCTCGGGGAGGGAGGTATCGACGAGCGACTTCGCCAGCTCGTACTCCTCGGTCGGCCAGACCTCCCGCTGGATCTCCATCGGCACCCGGAACCAGCCCCCGTCGGGGTCGATCTGCGTGGCGTGCGCGATCAGCGCCTTGTCCCGGATCTCGTAGAAGTCGTCACACGGAACGTGCGTGGTGATCGTGCGCTCCACCCGCTCGAACTCGCTCCAGCGCTGGAGCCACTCCCCGTACGGCGACTCCATGCCGCGGTCGAGCAGCGCCTGGTGCAGCGCCTCGGTGCGCGGGCGGTTGAAGCCCTGGTTGTAGTAGAGCTTCCGCGGCCGGTACGCCGGACCGAACTCGCTCTCCGGGTACTTCGCGGTGTCGTCCGCGCCCTCGAACGCCACCATCGAGATCTTGTGGGTCATGATGTGGTCGGGGTGCGGGTAGCCGCCGTTCTCGTCGTAGGTGGTGATCACCTGGGGACGGAAGGAACGGATCTGCTTCACCAGCTCCCCGGCCGCCTTGTCGACGTCCTGCAGGGCGAAGCAGCCTTCGGGCAGCGGCGGCAGCGGGTCGCCCTCGGGCAGCCCGGAGTCGACGAAGCCGAGCCATTCCTGCTTGACGCCGAGGATCTCGCGGGCCTCGTCCATCTCCTTCTTGCGTACCTCGTGGATGTGGTCCTCGAGGTACTTGTCGCCCTGCAGCTTGGGATTGAGGATGGAGCCGCGCTCCCCGCCCGTGCAGGTCACGACCAGCACGTCCACCCCCTCGGACACGTACTTCGCCATGGTGGCCGCGCCCTTGCTCGACTCGTCGTCGGGGTGGGCGTGCACGGCCATCAGTCGCAGCTGGTCAGTCAAGACTCATATCCTCAGTAAGTCGGCGCCCCCCATGGGAAGGGGTGCGATCGGCGGCTTCTATAGTGACCGAATCGGGGCGCCAATAATTCCGTGGTGCCGCCCCGGAGCCCCACTTTCGGACCTTCGCCCAACCGGCCGGAGGCCTTGCCGGGAGGACGATCATGAGTACGGCGAGCACGCGACCGCCCGAGGGCCGCTACGGCCGTTCCTCGGATGCGCGCGCGGACCGCACCCTCAAGGTCGCCGGTGGCGTGCTGGGCGCGCTGCTGCTCGCGTTGATCGGCTACTTCGCCTATCACTACGTCGGCCAGAACAAGATCAGCGGCGAGCTGATCACGTTCCAGGTCGCGGACGACTCGGTGCGGGTGCACCTCGAGGTCCGCAAGGACGCCGGTACGAGCGGTTACTGCACGGTCCGCTCACAGGCCGAGGACGGCGCCGAGGTGGGCCGTGCCGACTTCCGCTTCTCTGGCCCCGACACGCGGATCGACAAGGTGGTCACGCTCCGTACGACGTCCCGGGGCACCACGGCGGAACTGCTCGGCTGTCACGCCGACTGATCATCATCCGGAATAGGCAGGCGCTGACCTGCGTTGACGTAATTCTTAGGGCTTATGTCCTCCCCCTCGGGCCGCTGAATTGTTAGGCTCGTGGTTTCGCCCATCCCTGGAGGAACATGCTTCCGGGTAGGGCGAGCTTTGTATTCCCTGTACCGACGAGGAGCACCCTGTGACCCAGACCAGCGAGAACGTCACCTGGCTGACCCAGGAGGCGTACAACAAGCTCCAGGCGGAGCTTGCACACCTTACTGGTCCTGCGCGCACCGAGATCGCCGGCAAGATCGCGGCCGCGCGCGAGGAGGGCGACCTGCGCGAGAACGGTGGGTACCACGCGGCCAAGGAGGAGCAGGGCAAGCAGGAACTGCGCATCCGCCAGCTGACCCAGCTCCTGGACAACGCCAAGGTCGGCGCGGCCCCGGTGTCCTCGGACGGCACGGTGGCGCCCGGCATGGTCGTGACGATCGCCTTCGACGGCGACGAGGACGACACCCTGGACTTCCTGCTGGCCTCGCGTGAGTACGCGAGTTCCGACATCGAGACCTATTCGCCGCAGTCTCCGCTGGGCTCCGCCGTGGTCGACCACAAGGTCGGCGAGGACGTGCAGTACGAACTCCCGAACGGCAAGAAGGCCTCCGTACGCATCCTCAAGGCCGCCCCCTACAACGGCTGACGGATCCTGGCCGTTCCCCCGGTGGAGGAGCGGTCCCCGATGGTGATGACGAGACCCCCGGCGCCCCCCGTGGCGCCGGGGGTCTCGTCATGCCGGGTGGTCCGACGCGACCGTGCGGTGCGTCGCGGCCATGGGGTGGGGCGTGGTCATGCGGTGGGTCGTGGTCATGCGGTGGCCGAGCGGTACTTGCGGACCGCCAGGGTGCGGAATATGAGGATGATCAGCACGGAGTAGATCAGTGAGGCCCAGACCGGGTGCTGCATGGGCCAGGCGTCGGACGCCGACTGTCCCGGGTTGGCGAACAGCACGCGGCAGGCCTGGACGGTGGCGCTGAACGGGTTCCACTCGGCGATGTGGCGCAGCCACGGCGTCATGTTCCCGGTGTCCACGAAGGCGTTCGAGATGAAGGTGACCGGGAAGAGCCAGATCAGTCCGCCGGAGGTGGCCGCCTCGGGGGTGCGGACGGACAGGCCGATCAGGGCGCCGATCCAGGTGAACGCGTAGCCGAGGAGCAGCAGCAGGCCGAAGGCCGCCAGCACCCGTGCGGCGTTGGTGCTGCCGTCGGAGCCGACCCGCCAGCCGACCAGGAGCGCGACGGCGGCGAGGACGAGCAGGGTCAGCGCGGTCTGTACGAGGTCGGCGAGGGTGCGCCCGGTGAGGACCGCGCCGCGGGCCATGGGCAGGGAGCGGAAGCGGTCGATGAGCCCCTTGTGCATGTCGTCGGCGATGCCCGCACCGGCTCCGGCGGTGGCGAAGGTGACGGTCTGGGCGAAGATCCCCGCCATGAGGAAGTTCGTGTAGTCGGTGGCGCTGGTGCTGCCGCCGATCTGCATGGATCCGCCGAAGACGTACGTGAACAGCACCACGAACATGATGGGCTGGATGAGCCCGAAAATGACCATCTCGGGGATCCGTGACATCCGGATCAGGTTGCGTTTTGCAACGACCAGGGAGTCCCGGACGCTCTGCCCGAGCGGGTTGCCCGGGGCCGTGCCCCGGACGGCGTCGGTGACGGCGCTCATTTCACGGCCTCCTTGCCGTTCTCTTCGGACTCGGCCTCGGCGGCGTGTCCGGTCAGGGACAGGAAGACGTCGTCGAGGGTGGGGCGGCGCAGGCCGATGTCGTCGATCTCGATGCCGCGGATGTCCAGCTCGCGGATGACCTCGGCGAGGAGCTTGGCGCCGCCGGAGACGGGCACGGTGAGCTTGCGGGTGTGCTCCTCGACGGCGGTCTCGCCCTTGCCGAAGCCGGTCAGGACCTCGACAGCGGTGGGTATGTGCTCGCGCTCGTGCACCACGACCTCCACGCGCTCGCCGCCCGTGCGGGCCTTGAGCTGGTC
Organism: Streptomyces sp. ID05-39B; assembly: GCF_033794725.1. NCBI lineage: Bacteria > Bacillati > Actinomycetota > Actinomycetes > Kitasatosporales > Streptomycetaceae > Streptomyces > Streptomyces sp. ID05-39B. The sequence goes on from NZ_JARGEF010000145.1 coordinate 18,308, forward strand.
GGAGGTGCCGCGGGCGATGACCTTGCCGTGGTCGACCACCGCGATGTCGTGCGCGAGGTGGTCGGCCTCCTCCAGGTACTGCGTGGTCAGCAGCAGCGTCGTGCCGCCGGAGACCAGGCGCTTGATCACCACCCACAGGAGCTGGCGGTTGCGCGGGTCGAGGCCGGTCGTCGGCTCGTCCATGAACATCACGGGCGGCGAGACCACCAGCGCGGCGGCCAGGTCGAGCCGGCGGCGCATGCCTCCGGAGTAGGTCTTCGCCGTGCGGTCGGCGGCGTCGGCGAGGTCGAACTGGTCGAGCAGCTCGGCGGCCCGGACCTTCGCGTCCTTCGCCTTCATCTGGTAGAGCTGTCCGACCATCTGGAGGTTCTCGCGGCCGGTCAGATACTCGTCGACGGCGGCGAACTGGCCGGAGAGGCCTATTCGACGACGGACCTCGTTGGGGTTCTTGAGCACGTCGAGGCCGGCGACCACGGCCCGGCCGCTGTCCGGGCGCAGGAGGGTGGTCAGGCAGCGGACCGCGGTGGTCTTGCCCGCGCCGTTCGGCCCGAGGAGGCCGAGGACGGTGCCCTCCGGGACGTCCAGGTCGACGCCGTCCAGAGCCCTTACGTCACCGAAGGTCTTCACCAGGCCTTCGGCATAGATGGCGCCTGGCATGTGAGTCTCCACGTCGTTGGGGATCTTCGTCGTTGGGGATTGCTTCGTCGTTGGGATTCTTCGGAAAGCCTAGGTTTGTGCGTTTCGTTCCGCCCGATCGAGATGCGCCGAAGACACCGGCGAGATGGCGTGAGACACACCATAACGCGATGTATCGCGTCCCTCAATGCACTTACTCGAAAGAGTGACCGACGAGGCTGTGACCTCAGTCGATGACGATGTACCCGGCCTCGCGCAAAGCCTGACCGACCTCGGCGCAGTGCACCGGCCCCTTCGTCTCCAGGTGCAGCTCGACCTCCGCCTCCGTGAGCCCGAGCCGTGGGTCGGTCCGTACGTGGCTCACATCGAGGACGTTAGCGTCCACCACTGACAACACCCCGAGAAGCGTCGCGAGCGCCCCCGGCCGATCCGTCAGCCGCAGCCGTACGGCCAGGTAGCGGCCCTGCGCGGACATGCCGTGCCGCAGGACGCGCTGCATCAGCAGCGGATCGACGTTGCCGCCGGAGAGCACCGCGACGACCGGCCCTTCGAAGGTGTCGGGCTCGCTCATCAGCGCCGCCACCGGGCTCGCCCCGGCCGGCTCGACCACCAGCTTGGCCCGCTCCAGGCACAGCAGCAGCGCGGTGGCCAGCGCGTCCTCCGACACCGTGCGCACCTCGTCCACCAGGTCGCCGACGATCCCGAACGGCACGTCACCGGGCCGGCCGACCTTGATGCCGTCCGCCATCGTCGCCGGACTGCGCAACGACAGCGGCCGACCCGCCGCCAGAGAGGGCGGATAGGCCGCCGCGCCCTCCGCCTGCACACCGACGATCCGCACGTCCGGCCGCAGCGCCTTCACCGCGACCGCGATACCCGCCGCCAGTCCTCCGCCGCCGATCCCGACGACGATCGTGCGCACCTCCGGGCACTGCTCCAGGATCTCCAGACCCACCGTGCCCTGCCCGGCGATCACGTCCGCGTGGTCGAAGGGGTGGATGAACACCGCGCCCGTCTGCGCGGCGTACTCCTGCGCCGCCGCCAGCGTCTCGTCGACCACGTGCCCGTGCAGGCGCACCTGCGCGCCGTACTCCCGGGTCGCGCTGATCTTCGGGAGCGGGGCGCCGTTCGGCATGAAGACCGTGGAGCGCACGCCCAGCAGCGTGGACGCCAGGGCGACGCCCTGCGCGTGGTTGCCCGCGCTCGCCGCGACGACCCCGGCCGCCCGCTCCTCCGGCCGCAGCCCGGCGATCCGGACGTACGCGCCGCGCAGCTTGAAGGAACCGGTCCGCTGGAGGTTCTCGCACTTGAGGTGCACCGGTGCCCCGACGAGCTGGGACAGGTACCTGCTGCCCTCCATCGCGGTCACCCGCGCCACACCCGAAAGCATCTTCTGGGCACCGCGCACATCGTCGAGGGTGACGGGCCGCAAGGAGTCAGCCGTGCCATAGCTCATGACACAAGCATCGCAGTTCACAGGCGGGAACGACCGCTGCGACCAACCACCGAGACCGGTTTCCGCAGCGCCGGTACGACCCGCCTCCGGGCCGCGTACCCTGTCCCCCAACCCAGCCCCCTTTTCCC